>CAISSD010000167.1 GCA_903887975.1 uncultured Legionellaceae bacterium
ATCGATTACTAATTTATGATAATGGGCATCATCCTGCGCACGAGTATGGATATAATCGGCCTTGGTCTCCGTTGCATCGGCAATCGTTGCTGAAACATGGAACTTGGGTTTGCGGCCTTCGATCAATTTTTCTCGCCTCAAGTGCTTTATAACATCGTTACTTAAAGAAAGATGCTTCTGAACGCGATCAAGTGCCACGATTTCTTCAAGTGTTAGATCTGTTTTTTGAATCAGCATTCTTGAGTAAGCCAAATCAACAATACGACCATAAATGGTTATTTTAACCGATTGAGGATCGCTTAAATCATAATCAGGTAATGGGAAGTAACGACGCGCTTGTCGGGTAAACATTTTATGGATCCCATACCCCATGGTATCTATCATGCCGATTTCTACCATAGCCTGAACCAAACAGGGGTTACGGTATCGCTGAGGTGTTTTATGACCAGGTACATAATCATCTGGATGTCCTTCATAGAACGACCCCAGGTTTTCGAGCACAAGTCGATCCAGATATTCAGTGACAAGAATTCGTCCATGACGTAAGTAGTCTTGATGCGCAATGCAATTGTGCAGTGCTTCCAATACAATTTTTTGATCATATTTTGCAAGCTCAACCGCGACCAATTCATTTGCCGGCAGAATCTTTAGGTGTACATTTCTGATATTGTGATAAAGCAAACTGCTTGTTAGAAGAAAAGGAAGACCAAAATGCTCATAGGCACGTTCCTCTCCTTCAAGCTTCCATGTCATTTGTGCGAGATGCGGCGACAAAAAATGAGCCGACTCCGGCTTGCCGAGTAATAATAACGCAGCTCGTGTTATCTTCCCACCCTTGGTAAGCTTGGCGCGATCAAGAAACGCCGCATCTGACCAATTCATAATGTCAGTGATTTCCAGTTGATTAGCATATTTTTGCGCAAATGCTTCTCGAGCTTTTTTCAAAGCAGCTGGATCAAGATTATCTATTGTCGCATCAGCAATAATTTGAGCTGTCCAATCGGATAATCCAACCTGCGATCGAATACGATCTAGCTTATCCAAACCAAGGGAAGTAAGGCTTTCCCCAGCACGGGCATAATAGTGCCCATTCCATGCAATTGGTATTCCAAACGGTGCTGCAGGAATTTCAAAAAGCAAAACTCGACCTTTATCGGTGTATAGCTCATGAATATCACGAAATGTAACGGACGGCTCCGTACCTTGGGCTATTTGATGCTTCAAGCTCTGTAATTTATCTTTTTCAATCCGATAATCACTGCCAACGACGGTGCGAGTAGTATTGTTTACACCAAAGATTAACCACGCCTTTTCGGCATTATGTAAATTTGCTTCATTTGACAGTGCTGAAAAATATTGGCCGAGTTTAGACGTTGAGTAGGAATCGTCAACTTGTTTGAACTCGACAATTTCATTTTCCCAATCGTCAATTAATTGCTCTAATAAGGATTCTAAATTGTGCTGCATGATTGTTTTATCCCTAATGGATTTCGTCCATTGCGTGTTTGAATAGATATTACGTTATTTTGCAATAAAGTATCGAGATACTGTGACCATCGAGTTAAAGCTTCTTTTCGTTGGGGAAGCATTTCATTTTTGTTATATGTTGCCATGATTTTTGGCATTTTATGGCCTAAGCATTTTTCAATAACAACCGGATCAACGTGAAGCGTTTCACCCAGTTGGGTACAGAAACTTCGTCTTAAATCATGTGCTGTCCAGTGAGGGATGCCCACGCGCTCTTGGATACGGTTTATTGCTCTTGATAGAGCCTTGAGACTGATGGATTCGCTTTCTTTAGCGGACAGTACGTACTTGCAAGTCGATGCAGCTTCAAGTTCTTTGAACATAGTCTTTACTGGCTCAGTCAAATGAATCCGCATCACCTCGCCTTGTTTGGTATGTTCTTTGGGTATTGTCCAGAGAGAGTTTTGATAATCAAGCTCAGAAAAAGTGGCTAGTCTAAGCTCCCCCGTGCGTATTCCTGTGTGTAACATAATTTTTATGGCAAGTTTGGTTTGTAGCGACATGCGATTGTTGTTGCTGTCTAAAAATAACAATAGTGTTTTAATTTCGTCTGTTGATAAGTAGCGGTCTCTAGGTTTTTCAATGCCGCCAATGTCACGTGCTTGTAATAACATAGATGGATTTTCTGTCATGGATCCACGCCGCACACCATAACTGAAGGCTTGTTTTAATGCTGCCAGTACTTTATTGGCATGGACAGGAGAGCCGCGTTTTACAATCTTATCAAGCGCATTAGTCACCAAAGAGGGGGTGAGTTTTGTTAATTCAACAGTGCCAAGCAACGGTATAATGTCGGCATCAATGAGCTGTTTTATCTGTAGGGGTTGTTTGCGTTCTTTTAGGATGTAATTGGTATACCATCCCATTACCAACTTTTTTACAGTATCGGTTTTGGCTTCTTCTAGTTTAGCAATGTGTGCTTTTGGATCTACTCCAGATTGCCACAGATCAAATAATGCCTGATAAGCTGCGCGTGCTTGGCCTAAGCTCATTGAAGGATAGTAGCCGAGTGTGATGCTGTGATCCTTTTCAGCGTAGTAATAACGGTATAACCAAGCTTTCTTCCCTTGAGGTGTTACACGAATATAAAACCCACTGCCTTCTGTTTCTCGGTAAGTCTTATCTTTAGGTTTTAATCCGTTGATGTAAGGATCTCTAAATACAGTTTTCTTCATATTAACTTAATTCTCTTCAGTCCAGGTCGATCCAAATAACGATCCAAAATAATTTGGATCGGGATGAAAACATTTAGTGACGATTGGAGATCATGATATAGGTATAACCCTTATGTATCAAGGATTATGTGGAATAATTGAGATGAATTAAAATCATTTGAAAACGTAACTAGACAGCATGGGGTGCTAGTGGTCGAAGGTTCAAATCCTTCCGTCCCGACCAATCAACTTCATCTTGCGATGAAACCCTTCTGTAATTCCCTTAGACTTTCTAAATCACCACAGACGAGCAGGACTTTAGGTTTTATTATTGAATGTGATTTGCAGAATTTAAAATTTACTTCTACAGTTAGAGATAATAATAATAAAAAGAGTCAGGTATGGGCGATATCACACGTCTTCATGAGTTTTTTGAACGCAATGCCGCTGCTGTTCCGGATCATCTTGCCATTTTAACTGATGAAATTTCGTTGACTTATGCCAAAATGAATCATCTTGCCAATCAATATGCCGAACAATTAAAAACCATGGGCGTTGGTCCTGGTTCTTTGGTTGGGGTGTTGATGCAACGAAGTGTTGATGTTTATGTGATTTTATTGGCCATTCTCAAATCAGGAGCTGCTTATGTCCCTTTGGATCCCGCTTATCCTGTTGAGCGCATTGATTATATCATTAAAGACAGTGGTCTATGTTTATTACTCACCGATTGTATTTCACAGCAATACAGTTGTCCGGCGTTAACGATTCATGAGCTTTATCAAACAAATTTTTGTGTTGCGCCACCATCTTCATCGAGAGCAGACTGGTGTTATGTGATTTATACTTCAGGAACAACGGGAAAACCCAAAGGGGTTGCCATCACCCATCAAAATGTATGCCGTTATATTCAATCCGCAAGTGCTGTGTATCAATTAACAAGACAAGATAGAGTTTATCAAGGGTTCTCCATCGCATTTGATGCCTCGATAGAGGAAATTTGGTTGACCTTTGCCAATGGTGCCACATTAATTCCCAATTTCGATGATGCCAAAAGAGCAGGGGCTGATTTATTGGATTTTATGACACAACATCAAATTACCTGTTTTTCTTCAGTGCCGACCTTGCTTGCCATGCTCGAACCCATGATCCCCAGTTTACGATTACTGATTTTAGGTGGTGAGGTTTGTCGTTATGAATTGATTGAACGTTGGCATCGAGATGGACTAAGGATTATTAATACTTATGGTCCAACGGAAACAACGGTGGTCGCAACGTATTCTGAGTGTTTTCCCAATAAAGCCATCACCATTGGCAAACCCTTGGATGGTTATGAAATTTATCTGCTGAATGAATCACTGCAACCCGTATCCTTGGATGAAGAGGGGGAGCTTTGTATCGCAGGCGATGCACTGGCTTATGGTTATCTTAATCAACCCGAATTAAATGCAACAAAATTCATCATGCATGAAGGGTTGAACAAACGATTATACCGCACCGGTGATTTGGCTAAAATGACAATTACAGGTGATATTCATTATGTTGGTCGCATGGATACTCAAGTCAAACTTCGTGGTTTTAGGATTGAATTGTCTGAAATTGAAGCCGTGTTGAGTGGTTTCTCAGGCATTAAAAATGCCGTGGTTTCTATTTGTGAAATCACCAAAGGCATGCCACTGTTGGTCGCCTATCTGATTCAAGATAGTCCATCATCGGTTCATATTGATGCATTAAAAAGTTTTTTACGCAATAAACTTGCATCACACATGATGCCCAATCTTTATGAGTTTTTAGAAGAACTGCCGTTGTTACCCAGTGGTAAAATAGACCGAAAATCATTACCTCTACCCCAATCAACACAAGATGATCGCATCAACATCAAAGCGCGAACACCAACAGAAAAAACCATTGCCAGTGTGTGGTGTGAAATAATGCATCGGGCAGAGGTTTCGGTGAACGATCATTTTTTTTATGATCTCGGTGGACATTCTTTGATGGCGGCCCACGTGATTTCTGCTTTGCGAAAAAAACCAGGATTTGAACAAACTTCAGTTCGTGATTTGTATGAACATGCCACCATTGAAGCACTGGCGAAAAAAATGGATGAAAAACCCGAACCTCAAGATTCAAAACATCCAAAATCCAAACCGTATCGTGTACCGACAATGAATTACCTCTTGTGTGGGATGGGTCAATTTTTTGGATGTTTGTTGCAATATGGACTTCAAGTGTGGCAATTGATTGCGGTGGTGTTGTGTTATCGGTGGCTTTGTCCAAATGAAGCTTTGGTATCGGTTCGTTCATTGGGCTTCATGGCAGGGTGTTTTTTAAGTATGCCGTTGTTGACCATGCTTTTTTGTGTGGCTTTTAAATGGACGGTTCTTGGGCGGGTTCAACCGGGGGAGTATCCTTTGTGGGGGTGGTTTTACTTTCGATGGTGGTTGGTGGATAGGGTGATTTATTTTATTTGTCCGTTAAAAAATTTTGAAGCATCTCCTTTAATAAATTTTTATTGTCGATTGTTGGGGGCTAAAATCGGACAAGGTTGTTATTTGGGATCAAGTACATTTTCTATCTTCGATGGATTAACTATTGGTGATGATTCTTCGATTGGTTTTGATGTTCGAATGTTGGGTTATGAAGTACAAGATGGTTGGCTTAAAATCGGTTCTATTTCTATTGGTAATGATTGTTATTTGGGATCGCGCAGTGTCATCGGTATGGATGTCATCGTCAATTCTAATGCGGTTTTGGATGATTTAAGTATGTTGCCATCTCATAGCGTGGTGCATCAAGGTGATTTTTTAAGTGGCTCTCCAGCAAAAAAAACCAGACTGCCTGATGAATACATTATAAAAATGGTTAAACCTTTGGTTCAAAATAACAAGTCTCGTCATAACCTACTTTATGGCATGTATCATTATTTAGCCATGGTTGTTGTGAATCTAATTCATTATGGTTGTTTTATACCAGCTGGCGCTTTTCTTTTGTGGGCGCAGCATCAAACGCAATCCTATACCACATTCATCTATATGTCTCCTGTTAGCGCCATGATGTACTTAAGTTTATTTTATGGGGCAGTGATTTTATGTAAAAAATTATTGTTGAATCAAGTTCAATTGGGCCTAAGTTCAGTGCATAGTTTATATTATGTACGGCAATGGATGATGATGAAATTTATGGATATGGATGAAATTGCCGTTTTGGCGGATAGTCTTTATTTGCCAACATTATTTCGATTTTTAGGTGCTAAATTGGGTAAAAATGTTGAAATGGGTCAAACGCCACACATTATTCCCAATTTAATTACTTTGGCTGATGAAGCCTTCATAGCATCTTCAGTTGCATTAGCCTGGCCTAGAGTGCATCGTGGGTGGATGTATTTGGCTCCAATTTCGATGGCGCAACGATCTTTTTCTGGCAATGTAAGTGTGTTACCTGCTGGAAGCGCTTTGGGCGAAGGGGTGTTGATTGGTTGCTTGACCAAACCATCTTGTTGTCATCAGGCATTGACGCCCAATAGTTCTTGGTTGGGATCTCCTGCGATGTTTCTTCCCAAACGTGAACTTTTTGATGTTTTTTCTGAGGAAGAGGTTTATAAACCTACAAATAAAGTTTATGTCGTGCGTTTGTGTTTAGAGTTGATTCGGATTTTATTGCCAACAACATTAACGATTATAGCATTTTATGGCGTATTTTTTGTATTAGAACAGTGTTTGTTACACTATTCATTGATACAGACTTTTTTATGGATGCCTGTTGCTGAATTCGTCATTACAACAGGTTTAACGTTAAGTATTGTCTGCATGAAGTGGTTGGTCCAAGGACGATTAAAGCCAACCATCAAACCCTTATGGGATATTTTTATTAGAAAAGTTGATTTGGTAGAATATGCTTGGAGTTGTTTTATTAATAATTTTTCGATGGATTTATTTTTAGGCACCCCATTTGCAGGGATGTTACTTCGTTGCTTGGGTGCTAAAATTGGTAAAAAAGTTTATATTGGAACTCATGGTTTTGCTGAGTTTGATTTAATAACCATTGAAGATAACGTCAATATTAATGTCGATACCCTCATCGATACCCATTTATTTGAAGATCGAATTTTCAAATTATCTTCCATCACCATCAAAGAAGGGTGTAATGTTGGTGTTGGCTCGGTGGTACTTTACGACACCGTTATGGAAAAAAATGCCACGTTGGGCGACTTATCATTGCTCATGAAAGGCGAATGCCTGCCTGAAGGCTCATCTTGGCAGGGCATTCCTTCACAACCTGTCGATGTACAGCCCCAGGCCGTGAAAAGCGCCACCAGAAATGAAACAGCAACATTGATTCCCGAAT
>CAISSD010000168.1 GCA_903887975.1 uncultured Legionellaceae bacterium
AAAATTGATTTATTTCCTGATGAAGTTTATGTGTTTACACCAAAAGGGGATATTTTGGAACTACCCAAAGGTGCCACACCGGTTGATTTTGCATACACCATTCATTCTGATGTAGGAAACAGTTGTGTGGCTGCGAAAGTTAATCGTCGTTTGGTTCCATTAAGCATCCCTTTAACCAATGGTCAAACCGTTGAAATCATTACTGCACCCAGTGCAACTCCAAGTCCAGCATGGCTTAATTTTGTTGCGACGGGAAAAGCCAGGGGCAACATCCGTGCTTTTTTAAAAAATCAGCACTTGAGCGAAACCATTACTATGGGAAAAAGACTTATAGAGCAATCTTTTGCAGAACTTGGTTTTCATTATCATGATGTCCCTCAAAACAATATACAACATTTATTACACAGTTTGAGTTTAAAAACTGAAGATGACTTATTTTATGCCACAGGAACTGGTAACCAGATGGCCATGGTGATAGCCAAACGATTGATGGAAGGCGCAGATAACGAAGGTGCGACCAGCATTGAAAAATCTGGACCATTGATGATTAAGGGTACTGAAGGAATGGTGGTGCACTTTGCTGAATGTTGTCAACCACTGCCAGGAGATGGGATTATTGGTTGCTTTCAAAAAGGGCGTGGATTAATGGTGCACAATAGCAGTTGTAGTGTCCTTAAAAAATTACGTATTTCACCCGATCAATTGGTGCCATTATGCTGGGACGAAAATGTTCAAGGTGAATTTTGGGTCGACATTACTGTGGATGTTGCTAATGAACGTGGTGTGTTGGCAACACTTGCAACCGTTATCTCGGCTGCTGATGCCAACATTGGTAATATTATCGTGGATCCCAAAGATGGCAAACATAATGCAGTGAGTTTTTCAATTAGCGTGACCAGTCGCACCCATTTGGCACGCGTCATGCGACGTCTTCGTGCCAATAAAGTGGTGATGCGTCTTTATCGAAAAAAACAAGGAGATTGATTGAACATTTTGACGTTTCAATCAGTAAGCTTAAAAGTTGCTGGTCATGTTATTTTGGATAATGTGACCTGGCAAATGCAAACACAAGCAAGATTGGCTTTGGTCGGCAGAAACGGGGCTGGAAAATCCACCTTACTTAAATTATTACAAGGGCAAATCGCACCTGATTCTGGCCAAATTCATACCAACAATAACTTACGTGTGGCAGGCTTAACTCAAGATGTTCCTATAGAAGAACACGAAAGCGTTTATCATTATTTGGTTAAAGGTTTGGGTGACGTGGGACGCTACTTGGCAGAATTTCATGTGTTGTCTCAAACAGGCGATGATTTGCATGCGTTGTCCATATGCCAACAAAAATTAGATGATTTGCATGCATGGGATTTAATGCCAAGGGTGGAAACCATGGCGAGTCGCTTGAAACTTAATGTTAATGACATGATGCATCAGCTATCCGGTGGTATGAAACGACGTGTTTTATTGGCCGCTGCACTGATTGCTGAACCTGACCTACTTTTGCTGGATGAACCAACCAATCATTTGGATTTAGAATCGATTGAATGGCTTGAGTCGTATCTTAAAAATTATTCTGGAAGTCTTTTGTTGGTAACGCATGACAGGACTTTTTTGCAACAAGTCGCCAATCAAATTGTTGAAATCGATAGGGGGCAATTGTATCGATATGATTGTGATTATGAGTCTTATCTGGATAGACGCGAGGCAATGCGCTTGAGTGAAGATCGTCGAGATGCTTTGTTTGACAAACGTTTGGCTGATGAAGAAGCATGGATTCGCACGGGCGTTAAAGCGCGACGCACAAGAAATGAGGGCAGGGTGCGTGCACTTGAAGCGATGCGTGCGGCACATCTTGCGCGACGCGCACAAGCAGGAAAAGCAAAAGCCATTCAGCTCGATGTTGGACGTTCTGGACAATTGGTCATTGATGCCAAAAATGTACATCATGAGTTTGATGGTAATGTATTGGTGGATGATTTTTCATGTTTGGTTTTAAAAGGCGATAAAATTGGCATCATTGGTCCAAATGGATGTGGTAAAACCACCTTGGTTCGATTGTTGTTGGGTGATTTAACCCCCATGTCAGGTGAAGTACGTTTGGGAACATCACTGCAAGTGGCGTATTTTGATCAATTAAGACGACAATTGGATGAACAAAAAACAGTGATGGATAATGTTGCTGATGGGGCGTCTCATGTAATCATCAATGGCCAATCAAAACATGTTGCCACATATTTACGCGAATTTTTATTTACACCAGAGCAGTTTAACTGTGCAGTTTCAACACTTTCGGGTGGAGAAAAAAATCGTTTAATGCTCGCAAAATTATTGGCAAAACCTGTGAATTTATTGGTGATGGATGAGCCCACCAACGATTTGGATATAGAAACTTTAGAATTATTGGAAACCCTGTTGGTCAATTACCCTGGAACACTGATTTTAATCAGCCACGATCGATCTTTTGTAAATCAAGTGGTCGATACCGTGTGGGTTTATGAAGATAAAAATTACAGCATGCATGTGGGTGGGTATGATGCCTATTTGCGGATTAAAAAACAAACCAAGCCCCAACCCAAAGAAGTCACAAAAAATGCCATACCACCTAAACGTCAAGAACGCGTGTTGTTGAGTTATTCAGAACAAAAAGAATTGGCAGCGCTACCAAAAATGATTGAGCAATTGGAATTAAAGCTAAAAAAAACGCATGATTCCATGTTGTTACCAGATTTTTATCACAAGCCTTCGGATGTTTTGGTGGTGTTCAATCAAGAACTTGCCAAATTAGAATCTGAGTTGGCGGCGTTGTATCATCGATGGACGCTTCTGGAGGATAAAAAAACATCATGATGCTGATGCCTTGGTTGGTTTTAATCACTGCCATTATTGTTTTTTTTATGTCTGAATGGATGAGTTTGGCCAAAAAAATTGCCAGTATTCCTGGCTTTAAATTATGGGGGCCGCTGACTTTAGCGTCTTGGTTGGTGGTTCAGCATGAACCCATCATTCGTTGGATGTTGGGGTTGATGCATGCTTGGATTCAAATCCATTGGGATTGGGGTGTTGGGGTTAAAATAATAGAGCTTTTTTTGTGTGCTGTTGTTCCATTGTTATTGCTTTGGTACCAAAATTCAAAACTTTTTATGGTTGATGATGACGAAAAGTTGAAGTCATTGGAATTGTTGGCTTTGGTGTTATGGATTATGGCGATGTTTTTATTGGTGTTACCTGTTTCTGAATAAAAGCAAATACTCGTGCTGGACCGCCACTTCCACCTTCGATATTCATGGGTGCGACAATCAATTGGGCACCAATGGCTGGGAGTCGATGAAAATCCAAAAGGTTCTCAATACCAAATAAATTTGCACCCAAAATAATTTGATGCGCTCTAAAAGTTTGTGAAACGCCTGGATCCATGCTTGCCGTATCTAATCCCACACCTTTTATTTTATGAGTTGTTAAATAATACGCAGCCTCTTCTGAAAGACCAGGAAAATGAAGATGTTTTACGTCACCAAATTTATCGGATCCTAAATATTGTTTTTTGTTATTCCAATATCGACTCCACCCCGTATAAAAAAGCACAATGTCTTGATGGTTGATGGGGCGGTATTGCTTTTCAAAATCTTGAATGTCTTGAGATGTAATGGCGTAATCAGGATTATTTTTTACTTTTGCTGAAACATCAATCACCACAGCATTGCCAACCAATTGTTGGGGTGGAATTTGGTCGATTGTTTTTCCGTCTCTTATAAAATGGCGGGGCGCATCAACATGGGTGCCACAATGCTCCGGCAATGATAATTTAAAAGCTGAATAAAAAAAACCATTGGAGGTGATGCCGTAAAAAATCTTTTTTAAATCAAATCCTTTTTCAGTGGGCCAACAAATGGTATGGCTATTTAGAGGATGTGTGAGATCCATAATCGTTGGCTCATTTATTGCATGTGACATCAATGGCATGCTGAGAAAACAACCAATAAGCAATAGTCCAATTTTTTTTAAATAATATTTATTCATGAAGTTATTCTACCGTAAAATGATAAAAAATTCTTTACTATTGTTTTTAACACAAGCTTCATCCAATTTCTCTTCATGATCAAAAAATCGCATCGTTGAATCAGAGAATTGTAATAACCCTTCAATCAAATCATATTTTTCAGTAACCATATGGTTGATGTATTCGTGATTGATTTTATAATCAGCACATTTTAATGATCTTAATATAATTTTACACTCATGTAACGAAAATAAAGGTGGCTCTATGAGCCTTAAAAAGTACCGAGCCATACTGATGGATGCAATATTGATATTCACTCCATTGTTAATGCCTTGTTGAAAAACGGTTCTGTTAGCCTTGTTTGTTTTTAAAAAACAAGGCTTCAGCTCTTCAAATGAAAAAAAACGATGGAGATTGTCTATGTATAACACCAATTTTTCATAACTTCTAAGTGTAATTAACTCATGTAAAGGAGAAAATCCTTCATTGAAACGTTCATGCTTAAGCAAAATTTCAAACAATTGGTGCTTGGTAAACCATCCATTTTGATACAAATAATAAAGTTCATCAAAAAATATGATGAGCTGTTTAAGATTGGCATTTTGTATGATTTTATCGCTTAATCGGTAGCAACCATGATATGGATTTAAATACAAAGCATTAAAATCAAGCAATGAGATTTTTTTGTTGTTTAATTTGTCATGTAAATTCATTAAATAAGCATGAGTATAATTGGAATCCTGATGCACAAAAGCGTTGTATAAAAGATCAGGATTGCAAAATCGCGATTTTATAAAATAAACATTGGAGCCCATACTATTTCTTATGAACATGTCTTTATTACGATGTGTTAAAACAATATGATACATTGTGTTCTTATAAGAATCAACAAAACACTGTCGACAAGAGCATACAAACTAAGTCTGATTATCAAAATAATCAGACTTAGTGGGGGCTTATAATGCGCGCATTCAAGTTGCTAGTGCAATCGCTTTGTTTTAAAAAAATTATTTACTCTTTTCATTAAATTTGACCTGTATTTTTTCAGGACTAATCCAGACAACTTTATTATCTTGCCATTCACAAATAGGATTTCCAGCTTGTTTATGCTTGAGTAGAGCTGCTTGGATACCTAACTGAAGAACTTTTGTTATTTTTATTGGATCATGAAATACTTTTGAGATTTCATCGTCTGTAAACTGAGCACTTTTATTTGCCATGATATTCCTCGGATAGTTGTTGCCAAACAGTTTTATTCCCAACAGTTAACGTATTCTCGTGTATTTCTGCGGCAATCAAACTCAGTCCATTTATATTAGAGTTATCGTACAATCGCCAAGAATCGGCAATAGGTCTATATAAATTAAAAAAATTCTTTAACCCAGCGCGGTATCGTCGTCTAATCACAGGCTCGGGAACTGCATGCCCCCCCATTTTTATGCGCTCTTGCACTCGTGAAATAGCCAGCTCTTCTGATTTCAGCCATAAATAAATCAGATGAAATTGATAGCCATTACTTTTAAGCCTCTTAATCCAAGGTGCAAACGTTAATGTTGCTAATGTCGTTTCAAAAGAAAATGTTACATTCTCCTCAGCAAGATGATGAATACGACCTAGCATCACCCGTCCCGCTTGAATGGCAACTTTTTCTGGCTGATAAGCACTTAAGCCTTGTGCAATAACATCAGCATTTACAAAGTTATCAATGTGCACGGCATTCTGTAATAAAATCGGTGCTGCAGTTGATTTTCCTGAGCCATTTGCTCCTGCAATAATCACAATATGTGGCATTATGCATCCTGTAAATTAAGTGTTGCACGGATGTATTG
>CAISSD010000169.1 GCA_903887975.1 uncultured Legionellaceae bacterium
CAATCGCATTCACACCATACGCCAATGTGTGGATCATATGGCGGTTATTTTGCCCTTTGAAAAAGAGATTTACAAAAAAGCCCAAATACCTGTTTCTTTTGTCGGCCACCCTTTGGCAGATGGTATTAAACCCTGTCTGGACGTTAACGCCGCGAGACAAAAATTCAATCTCCCCAAAGACAAACGATTGGTTGCATTATTACCAGGCAGTCGTGTGAATGAAATTGAGTATCACATGCCAACATTGATTGACACGGTGATGCGATTACAACAAACCCATTCAGACCTTCATTTTGCCATCCCCATTGCTCCTGCGTTAAAACCTGACTTCTTGAAGCGTTTTTGCCAAACCATATCACCTTCAAATCTTACCTTGATTCAAGGCCATGCCATCGACATTGCCGCATGCAGCGATTGTATTGTTGTGGCATCAGGAACCGCATCACTGGAATGTGCGCTGCTTCAAAAGCCCATGTGTATTGTCTACAAAGGTCATTGGTTGAGTTATCTTTTGGCAAGTCAATTGATTCGCGTGCGTTATTTTGGTCTTTGTAATATTTTAGCCGACCAAATGATTGTTCCAGAATTACTCCAATACGATTTTAACACCAACGAATTACACCCATTAATTTGTAATTTATTGGAACAAAGTGGCCAATCAAAAATCCAGTTATCCAAACTGGGGGCGCTTAAAAATGCGCTATCCGTCAACAATGCCGATGCAACACTCGTTGATGTTGTGATTCATCAAATCCATCAAACAAGCGCTAAGCTTGATGCAAAACCAATGTGAAAAAAAACCTAGCGTATTTAAAAAATCTAAGGTAGAATTAATTTTGCTTTTAAAAATCGACCAAGATCCATACTGGGCGCTGCTTAAAAGGCATTTGGATGATTTGATTTAACCTAAAAAATAAGGAAGTTAGAATGACAACCAGTGATGTACAAAACCCTACGGAGTTAAAACAAGAACAAGGCCTTCAAGATTTGGTCTATGGATTGGTCAATCGTTTTCTTAGCGAAAACAAGAACAAACCTGTTGTTGAGTTGTATGACATGATATTGTCAGAAGTCGAGCCCCCATTGTTGCAAGCCGTCATGGAAAAACGCCGTGGCAACCAATTACAAGCAGCAAAAATGTTGGGTATCAGCCGCGGGACGATTCGTAAAAAATTACAACGCTACTTTGGCACCAAATACTTCCGGTTAACCGACGAGTAATCATTCAATCCATTATTTTGAAACACCATGAAGGGTGGATTTAATATCCGCCCTTTTTTACATGTTTTCCAAATCTTTCCTATACTTAAAAAAAAGATAGGAAAGATGGTCATGCCTAAAAAAATAAAACGCATCGTCTTTAGTGGCGGTGGCGCAAAAGGTGTGGTTTATCCGGGTGCTTACCGCGCGATGTTTGATGCTGGCATGAATTCCCATATTGAGGAATACGCAGGATCCTCAGCTGGCTCCATCAGTGCTGCATTAGCGGCTGTTGGCATGACGCCTCAGGATTTTCGACATGCATTATTAAACACCAATTTACAAAAATTAATGGGCAAGAGAAGCAAAAAATATCCTTATAGTTACGATGGTGAACCCTTAGAAGCATTTATTCGAAGCCATTTGCTAACAACCGTCAGGGATTTTTTGCAAAAAGAAAGCCTTGTCCATCACCCAGAAATTGAAATACAAAATCTCATTCGTAAATTTTTATTTCATGAAAAACCCGTATTAACATTTGGTGATCTTAAACTACTAAATCAACATTTTCCCAATCATTTCAAAAAATTAACCGTACCTGCAGTACAATTTTCTGATGGCAAGCTTAAGATTTTCAGCATCAATACCACCCCTGATGTTGAAATTGCAAAAGCCTGCCGCGCTTCCGCCTCAATACCCATTGTTTTGTCGCCCACCGAAATCAATGGCATCAAATATATTGACGGGGGATTTTTTGATAACTTACCGACAGAATATTTTGATTACGACCCCAAAACGGGCCTCCATCAAGCCAACACCATACCCGAACAAACATTAGTTTATGGATTTGGTGAAGGTCTTCTCGATGAAAAAAACACTGTTTTTCAAGCGCTTTATGGTGCCCCAAACAATAAAGCCATCTACAAACCCAGTACGCTTGAACGACTACAACGCGACTATCTTCCTCGCTGGTTGATTGGACTATGCACTTCATACAAAAACACCGATCAAAAAAACCTTGGTTTTCAAAAATTACGCGATAAATATCCACTAAGAACCGTTGAAATGCGCGTGGGAAACCTCAGTACCAGAAGCTTTTCTCGCGCTCAAAAATACGCCCGTGTGATGGACGCTATGGGTTATCTTGATGCCATGAACCACATCACCAACCACAATTTACATGATTCATCAGTTTTTAATGAGCAAAAATTTTATGCAAAACTCATTAAAAACTACACCATCATCAAACAAGCACTATCACCGCATCAAGACCCAAAGCCAGCGCCTGCTTATCAACCCAATCGAGCGTATTATTATGAATTAAAAAAAATCACCGAGCATCACCCCAATTCATCTGAAGCATTTGCACTGTCCAGAGCATTGGAGCTTTATCATAAAGACATTAAGATTGAAGAATTACAACAAGAAATCTTAGTCAAATCTCAAAATCGTTTTAAAAATGCCTTTAATTTCTTTAAAAAACAAAAAAATAATCTCCCAGAACAAATCCAGGAGACGCTTAAAAAAATTAATCTTGAGTAATCACCGTCTCACCCAAACCCACAACCGTCAAGGTAAAACCATTGCTTGAAATTTGAGCTGGAGTGATTGCGCCCGTATTGATATCCACAGAAACTGTACCAATATTAATGGGATTAGGGGTATTAATACCCATAACGATGTCCGCCGTGCACAAACCATTCACCACATGTCCAAAACACGCAAGTCGCACATTGGTCCAAGGCACTTTACTCATGCCTTGAGCTGGTGTTGGATATTGTGAGGGGATTGTCCCTGCAATATACGCATTGGAGTCAAAGTTTGTATTATTGTGCGTAATAAGCTGCTTTGGCGGCGTGGCATAAGCACACGCCACAAAGCCCATCATCAATCCTAAAAACAATCCTATTATTTTATTCATCATCAACCTTATTGTTAAATAATCGACCCTGTACCATCCATTTGCCATACGATCTGAAAACCCAGTAGCTGGGCATAATCTTTGGCACTTCCTGAAACGTTGTAGCTTGAAAATTCACCCAATGCAGTGGTCTTATTCAAAGCAGGATTACCAATACCAAACAAATAAGTATACCCAACATCAAATGCAAGGGTTTTTTTCAGTTGAACGTGTGTACCCACCGACAAAGCCCATCGATCACCATCAGGTAACCGCACATCGCGCTCTGAATTAATCGTTGGTGTTTGGTCGTAACCACCACCCACACGCATCATCCAATCATCGGTCACATGATAATTGGCACCCAACGCAAATCGCCAAGTATTACGATAATACTCATCCGTGGTGATGTTGATCAGTGCTGGTCCCGGATTTTCCAAATTATCCGAGTAAGCTGCTATATTTTTAAGCTGTATGGTCTTAAACGAATCCCACATAGTGTACACTAAAGAACCTAATAATGCAAATTTTGGGTTCAAATCATGATAAGCACTCAATGTCCAAATACCTGGCATGGTGACTTGATTGCTGGTTAACGTATTGCTCATAAAACTAGAGGTTGGACTTTGGGCCAAAGGATCAGCCAAAAATCCAGTAAAATAACTATTGCCACGATACTGTTGCTGAATGGTCGATTGATAATTCAAACCCACACGCGTGTGTTTTTGATTCAAAAATCCCATGGCACCGGCATGAAAACCAACCCCAAACGATGTACCTTGATTATGGCTGGACGTATCGGCAAGAAACGCAGCATTGGGTACATTAGGCAAAGAATATTGAAAAAATGCGGGGGAACCAACCTCTTGATTGAATTTAACGGAAGAATACTCCAGATCAAGCCCCAAACCCAAAGACAAATTGTCCGTCACCAAACCGCCGATGGAGGGTGATACGTCGATGGTGGTCAAACTTGTGTTGGTGGCGGCATAACGAACCGGCGATTCAGAATCCCAATTGGTGGACAAGCCAAAAGGCGAAATAATACTTAAACCCACCACAGCACGATGACCCAATGGTTTTGCCAAATGAACCGCGGGAACCAAGGCACTTTTGGCTCCTTGCAGATTTTGAAAGGTTTGAACATAAGGAACAGGAATAAATTCAGTCGTGTAAGTACTGGTTCCTGTAATTTCACTGCTGGGAAAAACCCCAACACCACTTAATAAACCTTGTGTGTGATCCAACAATACTAATCCCGCAGGATTATACCAAGCAATCGAGGCGTCAGGCGCTTCAGCCGCCGAACCTGCTGCGAAATTACCAATTTCAACCGCGCTGCTTTCGGTATATAAAGAAAAAGCACCGGCTCGAGCCTCCATACTCATCATCCCAACAACCGCCAATCCCACCACTGTTCTTAACGCCAAACGCATATGATTATCCTTAAAAACGCTTATCCGAAATAGGTATTCATGATAATGCAATGATGCTCATTGTGAAAGGATTTTTTAAGGTATTGCAAAATGCCAGCCGGTTTCTTTAGATAATGCCTCAAGCATCAGGGATCCTCGAATGCTATTGCCTTTGGCATTGACCCTTGGACTTAAAACCACAATGCCCGCTTTACCAGGAACCACACCAATGATATACCCTGAAACTCCACTTTTGGCCGGAATTCCGGTACGTACCATGTGTGTTCCGGATTCATTATACAACCCACAGGTCGCCATAATGGCAAGCGTTATTTTACAGGTTTCTACGG
>CAISSD010000170.1 GCA_903887975.1 uncultured Legionellaceae bacterium
CATTCATGAAGCCGCCAAAACCGGTGGTATGGGTGCTGAAATTGCAACCCAAATTATGGAATACTGTTTTACAGATTTATTAGCACCTGTTGCGCGCATCACCGGTTTTGATACCATCATGCCTTATTTTCAACTTGAAAAAAATTATATTCCAAGCATTGCGCGCATCAAAGCGGCTTCGTTGGAATTAATGGAGCACTCATGAACCAATTTTATTTACCTGATTTGGGAGAAGGGTTACCTGATGCCGAAATTCATGAATGGTTTGTCCAAGAAGGTGATGTGGTTCAACAAGACCAGCCTTTGGTGGCCATGGAAACTGCAAAAGCAGTGGTTGAAGTGCCATCACCTCATGAGGGTACCATTTTGAAATTACATGGTCGACCTGGTGATGTCATCAAAACAGGCATGCCTTTGGTGAGCTATATCAGCAATGAAAAAGTCGATAAAGGTACCGTGGTAGGTCATCTTGAAGAGCAAAGCGACGTCGATGAGGATGAATTCATCATTGGCAGTGCGCCCACACCAACCTCATCCCGAGTGCGATGCACACCGCGCGTGCGTTTATTGGCTAAAAAACTTCATGTCGATTTAAATCAAATAAAAACCAATGATGGGATGATTAGCCTCCAAGATGTTGAAACCGCTGCATTGAAACAATCACCCATACCAACAGGCTATGAACCCTTAAAAGGCGTTCGTAAAGCCATGCTGGAGCGCATGGAGCAGTCACACCAACAGGTTGTTGCCGTCAGTGTTTTTGATGAAGCCAACATTCATCACTGGACACCATCAACCGACATTAGTGTACGCCTGATTCGCGCCATACAACATGCTTGTCTTAAAGAACCCGCATTAAATGCATGGTTTGATAACCAGCATGCCGCACGTCTTTGTGTGCCCACCTTAAATTTAGGTCTTGCCATGGATGGGCGTGATGGTCTTTTTGTACCTGTCATTCCAAACGTTGCGGCCCACTCAGATGAAGATTTGCGAAGTAAAATTAATCTATACAAACAAGAAGTTGCTGAACGAACCATCAAAGCCGAACACTTAACAGGTGCAACGTTTACTTTATCAAATTTTGGTAAATTTTCTGGCCGATTCGCAAGTCCCATTATTGTCCCACCCATGGTCGGCATTCTTGCAGTTGGTCGACGTTATCAAGGTGTTGTTGCTGTTGATGGTGACGTTAAAATACACCCCTTGTTGCCCTTATCTTTAAGCTTTGATCACCGCGCTGTCACTGGTGGTGAAGCCACACGATTTTTAGGGGCCATCATCGAGGCTTTGGAATCATGATGAATGTATTGTTGATGGTCCTGCCAAGCAGTATTGCTGCTTTTGTTTTAATCACTATTATGGCGCGTTACCACAAACAATTAAGACAGCAACTTTTAAATAAGCACGAACAATCAGAAGCACATCTCACCAACACTGTTCATGCTTTACACCTTGAGCTTCAAACGCTACACCAACAAAGCCTACATCTCATTCAAGAAAAAATGTTGCAACAACAATTTCAAAATCAACAAAACATGGGTGACGTCATACAAAAACAAATGGTGGATGTTCGCGAACAAATTGGCCATAGTTTTCAACAGCATGCAACCTCTTTGACCTCACATTTGCAAACATTAACCGAAGAAATTCGCAATCATTTACAAAATCTTAATCAACAAATTAATCATCGTTTGACCGAGGGCTTTGAAAAAACATCATCGACGTTTATCGATGTGGTTCGACGACTCGCCATTATTGACGAAGCACAAAAAAAAATCACCGAATTGTCGGCTCACGTGGTTAGTCTTCAAGATATTTTGGTGGATAAACGCGCACGAGGCGCTTTTGGTGAAGTACAACTTAATCATTTGATTGCCAACATGATTCCAGCTTCAAATTACAGTACCCAATATACCTTAAGTAATCAAAAACGGGCTGATTGTATTTTATTTTTACCCGAACCCAGCGGCAACATTGTCATCGATGCCAAATTTCCATTAGAAACTTATCAAAAAATCATGAGCATCGACCCATTGTCTATAGAGCGAAAAGCATTACAACAACAATTTCGCCAAGACTTACAAAAACACATCAAAGACATTGCAGAAAAGTACATCATTCCCAATGAAACAACCGATGGCGCCATGATGTTTATTCCCGCTGAGGCTATTTTTGCAGAAATTCATGCCAATCACCCAGAAATTGTTGCATTATCGCAACGCATGAAAGTGTGGATGGTCTCACCAAGCACCTTGATGGCAGTATTAACCACCGCCAAAGCCGTTCTCAAAGACGATGCCACACGAAAACAAGTCCATTTGATTCAAAAACATTTGCACGCATTATCCGACGACTTTCAACGATTTGAAAAAAGAATGGATAAATTATCCAAACACATTGATTTGGCACATCAAGATGTGAATGAGGTCAATACCTCAGCCAAAAAAATAACCCAACGATTCCAAAAAATTGAAGCGGTTGAATTGGCACATGGTGATGAAACCATGACGCTACTTGATTCATGATCATTTGAAAATCCATCGCTGGAAATTAAACCTGCATACAACCTCACTGCTGTCATGGAACGTTCTTGATGTTCAACAAAGAGCTGCCATAACTCCTGGACCCCTCGAACAAGTCGAGGAGCGTAGGCCGTGGGGTACCTGAGTAGTTACGGCTTATTAAGTAATAATTGTATTTTCCACCATAAATACGGATAATAGCGTCATTCTCTGTATTCATCACATTGGGATCAAACCATGCAAGCCTTGTTGTTGGATGGGGCATTGGTTGCTGCAACCATTCAAACCAAACTCAAAAATGAAATCATCCAACACCTGAATCAAGGCTTTCGCGCACCGAATCTTGCTGTGGTGATGTTGGGTAAACATCCCGCATCAATCATTTATGTTCAACGAAAACAACATGCTTGTGAAGCCGTTGGTATGGGGACACAACGCCATCAACTCCCGGAAAACACCGACGAATCCACCCTATTAAATTTGATACGCCTACTGAATCAAGACGAAAGCATCGATGGTGTTTTGGTGCAACTTCCTCTTCCAGCACACATCAATACCCAAAACATCCTTGAACACATTCACCCCAACAAAGATGTGGACGGATTTCACCCTTACAATTTAGGCCGTTTGGCACAAGGACATCCCAAATTTAGACCCTGTACGCCCTTTGGAATCATGACATTATTGTCACATTATCATCTTGATGTACGAGGAAAAAATGCTGTTGTTGTAGGCTCTTCAAACATTGTTGGCAAGCCCATGGCATTGGAATTATTAAACGCAAAAGCCACAGTGACGGTATGTCACAGTGAAACCAAATCTTTAGAAACGCACATCCGTGAAGCGCATCTCGTGGTGATTGCAACCGGAAAAACCAACGTGATTCATTCCAATTGGCTCAATACGCAACAAATATTGATTGATGTTGGTATTCATAAATCACCCAAAGGCTTGATTCATGGTGATGTGGATTTTGATACCGTCAAAAACAAAGTGGGTTGGATAACCCCTGTTCCTGGTGG
>CAISSD010000171.1 GCA_903887975.1 uncultured Legionellaceae bacterium
ATTGATTGCGCCCATAATCGAGATCATGTCGGTATTCGAAACTCTCAACGGTATCTTTCCAAATGGAAATATTGTAGGTTGCATTGAATCGATAGACGGGCAAATTCATGGCCAAAGTATCTTGTGACCATTGGCCACCAATGTTGAGTGAAGATGGTTTTTCAAAGCTGACAAAGGTGATGCCGCCTTCCAATTGCGCTGCCTGCGGTTGTGCGCCGCGACCATTCATGCTTAAATCTTGGGTTCTAAAGCGCCCCATTGAAGAGACCCATTCGGCAGTCAAGCTGTATCGATCAAAAGCCACAATCAAATGAACATCAATGGCGGCTACTTTTTTAACGTCTTCGTTGCCGTTGTTGACGGCACCAAATCCACCAAAATACCCAGCCGGTGCACCATTGATTTGCATGCCGCCGGCATCATTCATTGAGCTTATAAGGCTTACACCCCATTCGCCGTTTAATTGATTGACCGCGTACACATAACCCACATTGGCACCAGCAACACCCGTGCTTCCATAAGTGGTATCCCCACGATAACCAAAAATGGCGGCAAAAGGACCTGTGTTGGCCTGGGATTTGTAACCAAAAATGACGGGGCGATTTTTGGTTCGTGAAAGCAACATCGGGAGTGTTGGGCTCACCATCCCTGTGGAATAACGGCCAAAGGGCACAAACAGTTGACCCGCGGTAAAATACCAAGGGGATGTATTTAAATCGCCAATATTCACGAAAGCCATGTTGAGGTTGAGATCGGCGTTAATCACGCGTTCACTGTAAAAATTTGAAGGAACATTGACATAATACAATGCCATATAAGCTTCAACTTTGTCGTTGACTGCTGCGGCAATGTCAAATTCATCAGATCCAAGCGTTAAATCGCCAGTGGTAGAACCAATGTAGGGTTGGCCAATGGTGGCAATGGGTTCAACTTTACCACTTAGTGCTAAAATAGGTAGATTTGGCAAGCTATAACCCATTTTTTCGTAAGAGGCGTAGAGATGTCGGCGTTGCTGCATCAAGCGGATGTCGCGGTTGATGCTGGAAATATTGACAATATAGTCCGAGCCATCAAATGCGGGGCGCGCACCAAGGTAAGGAGATGAAACAATCGGCATGCCTGCAATGTAGGTAACAACATGGTCGTCTGCAATCAGTGCTGCGGGATAAAATTCAACAGAGGCCGGATCGGCATTGAGTGAATGCACCGCAACGGGGGCATTATGGTACACGCTTTTGGGCTTTGGCGGTGGGGTTTGTTCCGTTGTTTTTTTTGCCCAAGATGCTTGTGGAATAAGTAGCATGGATAAAACAATCATCAACACGTGTTTCATAAAAACGCTCCTTGTGGTGAGGCGACATTCTGCGGCGCGAATTTTATCATGCCTTGAAGACTAATCCAATAAATAATTTGAAATTTTGGGGTTAAAAAGCTGACACAATGCTTCGCCCAATGCTTTTAACTGGGCTTTTAATGTAAAGGGCGGGTTTAAAATCCACAAACCACAGCCATTCATGCCCCATTGCTTGTCCAATGGATTGGTTTGATGATTGAGATAAAATTCAAATCGAATGTGATGTGGGGCTTTAATTTGGCCCATATATTTTATTAGTTTTTGATGCGCATGTGCATCAACCAAGGGGTACCATAAACAATAAACCCCGGTGGAAAAATGCTCAAAAGCCAATTTGATGGCTTCGGGCACACTTTGGTATTCGATTTTCAATTCATAAGACGGATCAATAAATATCAATCCACGACGCTCAGGCGGTGGTAATAAAGCTTTAAGCTGGGCTAACCCATCACTTTGACTAAAATGAACGCGTTTGGCTTGATGTTTGGCTTTTTGTACGTGTTTAAATTCTTCGGGATGTAACTCACAAAGATAGAGTCGGTCTTTTGCTCTTAGGGTATTGATTGCCAAAAGAGGCGAGCCAGGATAAAAACGCAACTCTGAAGTGGGATTGAGCGCTTTGATGTGCTTGA
>CAISSD010000172.1 GCA_903887975.1 uncultured Legionellaceae bacterium
GGCATATTGTTGATACTTGGGTGGGATTGATTTTTTAGTTTTGTTGACAGAAACCACCAATAGTCCCTGGTCCCAAAGCTTTTGTCGCAACAATGCTTGCAAAGACGCATCTTCAGAGCATTGTTCCAACACAATTTGTCGAGCGCCTTCGATGGCCGCATCAACCGTCTCAATACCCTGTTCTGGTTGCACATAGGGTTCTGCTGCCTCTGATTGTTTGACTTCGGGATGATTTAAAAATAGCTCAGCCAACGGTGCTAAACCCGCTTCTTTGGCGAGCATGGCTTTGGTGCGGCGTTTTGATTGATGCGGTACATACAAGTCTTCCAAGTATGCTTTATCATTGGTTTTTTGAATGGCTTCTAAAAGCTCGGGCGTTACTTGATTTTTGGCTTCAAGTGCAAGAATAATTTTTTGACGACGCTCATCCCAGGCTTCCAAATCATGCCATTCACGCATCAAAAGCCGCAATGTTGTGGCATCAAGTCCTTGTGTTGCTTCTTGACGATAACACGCAATAAATGGCACGGTTGCCCCATCTTGCATCAAGCGCACACTTGCTTCAACCTGAGTGGCATTTATATTTAACTTTTGAGCAACCAATGTTATTTTTTCCTGAACCATCTACAACTCCGCTCTACTTTCTTCCAACAAAACCAACGCATTCTGCCGCGTTTGTTCGTTGACGGTTAAACCACCCAACATTCTTGCCAATTCATCAATTTGATTCGCCACCGTTAATCCACAAACACTGGTATAGGTTTGTCCATCTTTGGTTTGTTTCTCAACCCGAAAATGTTCATGCGCAGAAGCTGCGACCTGAGGTTGATGCGTCACACAAAAAACCTGTAATTGCTCACCCAGCTTTCTAAGCATTTGCCCCACCAAGGCGGCAGTTGCGCCACCAATGCCCACGTCCACTTCGTCAAACAATAGCGTCGGTGTTAATGCACGCGCAGCGCTAACCATATGAATGGCCAGGCTAATACGCGATAATTCGCCACCTGAGGCAATTTTACCCAACACATCGGGCGACATACCAGGATTGGTACAGACAAAATATTCGACTTTATCCATGCCATGGGCTTGTCCTTTATCCAAAGGGGTGATGAAGACCTCGAAAAAACCCTGTGGCATACCCAAAGACTGAATGGCTTTGGTGATGGCCTGCGCCATATTCACGGCATGCTTGCGACGCGACTCGGACAATTCTTGGGCAGCACGCTGATAGGCTTTGTATTTAGTCTCATACTGCAACTGCAACTGCTCCAAATGTTTGGCACTGGATTTTAAATTCAACAACTCTTGTTCACGTTTTAACGCATGGCTTGGTAAATCCTGGACCGACACATGATGTTTTCGTGCCATTTGATGCAACACGCTCATGCGTGCTTCAACTTCAAATAATCGCTTGGGATTCACCTGAACGCGATTTAAAAACTGTTTCACGCCATCAATCACCTCATCCACCTGAATCGACGCTTGATGCAGCAACTCGAGCATCGATTGCACTTCTTTTTCGTGCTCTGGCAACAAAGACACCCGTTGTAATGCAAGATTCAGACGATGTTGAACATTAAAGTCTTCATCCTCGGACAACATGTTTAAAAGTTCTTGAGCCGTTTCTAAATATTCATGGGCATGATGCAAAGATTGATGTTCTTGATGAAGGAGTAAGGATTCACCTTCCGAAAGATTCAATTGAGCCAACTCATCGCACTGAAACGTTAGCCATTGCATCCGCTCTTCATGAGCATCTTGTTGTTTTAAATCATCCATCTGAAGTCTGATTTTTTGGCATTCATGATGAAGGCTTTCAACACCCTTGACCAAATCATCATGGTTGGCGTAACGATCCAACTGTACGCGATGGGTTGTATGGTGTAATAAAGTGTGTTGCTGATGTTGGCCATGAATATGTACCAAAAAGTCGCTGAGCTCTTTGAGTTTTTGTAGCGGCACGGGTTGTGCGTTGATGTAACATTTGGAGCGGCCTTCCGCCGAAACCACACGTCGAAGCACCACTTCGGTGGCATCAAACCCCAAGTCATGTTGTTGTAACCACTGTGTGGGCTCTGAATCAGCCGCCATGGCAAATACAGCAGAAACATCGCATTGTTTGGTATTGGCGCGAACCACGGAATGATCAGCTCGCCCCCCCAGCACCAACATCAATGCGTCGATCATGATGGATTTTCCAGCGCCAGTTTCTCCAGTAAATACCGTCAAACCGGATTTAAAATCCAACTCCAAGAGCGATACAATGGCGAAATTTTCAATACGTAACGAGGTTAACATTCAAATCCTCATGAAGCGTTGGGATTGGCCCTTGAATAAGTACCCCACCCCAACTTCATCCTCAAGGTTTCATAATAACGGTAATCAAGAGGATGTAACAAGCGTAATTTCTTCGTGTGCTTTTGAACCATAATGGAAGCACCGGGTACCACGCGCTGTGGTTCGTGTCCATCACAGCTCACCAGCAAATCACATTCATTAACAGAACTAATTCTAAGTTCAACCACTTGTTCACTATGAATCACCAATGGTCTGGCATTAAGACCATGAGAAAACATCGGCACCATCACCATGGCCTCAAGTTGTGGATGCATGATGGGGCCACCGGCAGACAAGGCATAAGCGGTCGAACCCGTGGGGGTTGCCAAAATCAAACCATCAGCCCGATAATGCGTGACAAATTGTTGTTCAATGAACACATCAAACACCACCAACTGCATTTGTTGGCCTCGGGTCAACACCACATCGTTTAAAGCATAACCTGTGGCACAAACCGTGTTTTGATGCATCACTTGCATGGACAAAAGAAACCGTTGTTCTTCTTGGAATGCGCCCGTCAACACAGCGCGAAGCTCAGTTTCAAGATCCACAGGTGACACATCGGTCAAAAAACCCAAATGGCCACGATTAATACCAATGACGGCAACATTGGCCGCAACAGCAATTCTTGATGCCGACAAAAGACTTCCATCGCCACCCACAACAATCATCAAATCATGAAGCGCATTCATCTGGTCTCGAGGCAAAATGGGCACATTTCGCTCGAAGCCAACAAAAGTATCTTCATCCAAATAAACGTCCAAACCTTCTTGCTGCAAAAAATGAATAAGCTTGTCTAACGTTTCTTCGACACCTTGATTGGCACGATGCAAACGCGCATACAAAACGACTCTTTTAAACACCAAAGAAGATTTGGGCTTCATTGTCTGTTTCTCATCATCTTAGGTTACTCATCATCAGCATTAGACGCTCTTGCAGTGCGTTTTCTATCTAGCTCTTTCAACTCTTTTTTACGAAGACGAATCGATTCTGGTGTGACTTCGACCAATTCATCATCATCAATAAATTCCAATGCTTGTTCCAAAGAAAATTTAATGGCGGGTGTCAGTACAATGTTTTCATCGGTACCCGATGCACGCATGTTGGTAAGCTGTTTTTCTTTGGTCACATTCACCACCAAATCGTTGTCACGCGCATGAATCCCCACAATCATCCCCTCATAAGAGGCGGTTTGTGGTTCAATTAAAAGCCTACCGCGTTCTTGTAAATTAAACAATGCAAAACCCCGCGCAGTCCCATGACAATTGGCAATCAAAACCCCATTGTTTCGTTTTCCAATGCGCCCACGAACCGCAGGGCCGTATTTTTCAAACACATGATACAACAAACCCGTTCCGGAGGTACTGGACAAAAACTCGGTGTGAAAGCCAATCAATCCACGCGTTGGGATGATGTAGTCCAACCGCACTCGACCTTTACCATCCGGGACCATGTTTTGAATCTCACCACGACGCTCACCCAATTTTTCCATGACCGTGCCTTGATGGTGCTCTTCAACATCCACCGTTAAACGTTCATAAGGCTCACAAACAACACCATTTTCTTCACGAAGAATCACCTCAGGTTTTGATATCGCCAATTCATAGCCTTCACGACGCATGGTTTCAATCAAAATAGACAAATGCAACTCGCCTCGACCTGATACTCTAAATTTATCGGGATCTTCTGTGTCTTCAACACGAAGTGCAACATTATGTAATAACTCAGTTTGTAATCGTTCGCGAATTTTGCGGCTGGTCACAAACTTTCCTTCTTGACCAGCAAAAGGCGAGTCATTCACCTGAAAGGTCATGCTGATGGTGGGTTCATCAACTGTTAGTGGTGGCAATGCCTCCACATGATTGGGGTCGCATAGCGTATCTGAAATATTAAGTGCATCAACCCCTGTCACCGCAATGATATCCCCAGCTCTCGCAAGCTCAATTTCCACACGCTCCAAGCCCTTAAAGCCCAAAAGCTGCAACAAACGCCCATTTCGAACTTGGCCTTGAGCATCAATGATTTTAATGGCAGATTTGGGTGAAATTTGACCTCGAGACACCCGGCCAATGCCAATGGTGCCAACATACGTCGAATAATCAAGTGAGGTGATTTGCATTTGAAAAGGCCCAGCTTCATCAACCGCTGGGGGCTTGACATGGTCGATGATGGTTTGTAACAACGGCGCCATATCGGTGGACTCATCTTCCAAATTCAATTTGGCATAACCATTTAAAGCCGACGCATACACCACAGGAAAATCCAGCTGCGCATCATTGGCCCCTAAATTATCAAATAAATCAAAAACTTGATCCATCACCCAATGGGGTCTTGCACCTGGTCGGTCAATTTTGTTGATGACAACAATTGGATTTAAGCCCTGAGCGAAAGCTTTTTGGGTGACAAAACGCGTTTGCGGCATGGGGCCATCCACGGCATCA
>CAISSD010000173.1 GCA_903887975.1 uncultured Legionellaceae bacterium
AACATATCAGGGTAAAAATAAAGCCATTGCTGCAGGTCAATCATGCATTTAAGAGATATTAAAAAATTTTTTTGAATTTAATAGATCGCAAAATAACTCCGCGGTTTTTTGTGCATCGTAAATGGCCGAGTGAGCTTCTTTGGCATCAAACGAAATGTTGGCAGATTGACATGCTTTTGCCAGAACGGTTTGGCCATAAACAAAGCCACTTAATGTTGCTGTATCAAAGCAGGTGAAGGCGTGAAATGGTGATTTAATACCCGTTCTTTGACAAGCAGCATTTAAAAATAAAAGATCAAACCAAGCATTGTGCCCAACCAAAACCGCTCGTTGACATTGTGTGGTTTTTAACGCTTGTCGAATGGGTGCAAATAAACGGGTTAAAGCTTCTTTTTCGTTAAGGGCAAAGCGCAATGGCTGGTAGGGATCAATTTGGTTGAATGCCAAAGAAGCTTCATCAAAAATAGCACCTTCAAAGGGTGATATGTGTTCAAAATAGGGTGTCCCAGGTTTGAACAATCCGCATTCACTAAGATTAATAATCACCATCGCCATTTCCAGTAAGGCGTGTTGTTTGGGTTCTAATCCCGCAGTTTCAACATCGACGACTACGGGTAAAAATCCACGGAATCGAGATTTGATTGGATATTGTTTGGCATTATTCACGCAAGGTACTCCAAGGTATGATTTGATTGGCATGAATGGGGACAACCACGCCATCGCCAAAAGGTAATTCACTGGCAACCTTTTGTGGTTGGTTGATAAGGGTGATGCGGTCTTGATTGATGGGTTGTCGATAAAATTCAGCACCGTATTGCCCCATAAAGGTACTGAGTTTGGGTAGTGCTTGTAACGAATCAAAAACATGCGCATAAATTGCTGTGGCGAAAGGCGCGGAATAAATTCCAGCACAACCACAAGCATGTTCCTTTAACGTTTTATCGTGAGGTGCGCTATCGGTGCCTGCAAAAAATTTAGGGTTGCCACTGATGGCGGCTTTTTGTAATGCTTTTTGATCGCGTTCTTGTTTAAGAATGGGCAAACAATACAGATGTGGCTTGATGCCCTCAGTCAGCAGATGATTTCGATGATAAAGTAAATGTTGCGGAGTGATGGTCGCGGCAATATTGCAAGGGGCATCCAAAATAAAATCAACCGCAGTTTTGGTTGAAATATGCTCCAACACCACGCGAAGCTTGGGAAAATGATGAATTAATGGCGTTAATTCATCACGGATGAATAAGGTTTCTCGTTTGAAAATATCACCATGAGTGACTTCCCCATGAATTTGCAATACCAAATCAAGTTCTTGCATCAGGGATAACAGAGGATAAAGTGTTTTAATGGATGCAACACCTGCCTTTGCATGGGTTGTGGCATTTTTGGGGTAAAATTTTGCACCCAATACAAAAGATTTTTTTTGTGATTGTTCAATGGTTTCGGGTGTAACATCTTGATTTAAATACAATGTCATGAATGGTGTTAGGGTTTGGTTTGGTAAAATTTGTTCTAAAATTCGCATTCTATAAGCATCGATTTGTTCTAATGTTGTTAATGGCATGGCAAGATTAGGCATGACCAAGATGCGTGAGAAATCAAGTGCCGAACCTTGAACGGTGTCTTTTAATAATGCACCATCACGAAGGTGTACATGCCAGTCATCTGGTTTGATGATGCTTAGCGTTTTAAGCTGGGTCATCGGGACTTTAAGTTCGTAAAATGAAATGAGTATAAACGATTTTTTATAATTTTGTTTTGATGTT
>CAISSD010000174.1 GCA_903887975.1 uncultured Legionellaceae bacterium
ACCTTTGAAAAGCTAAACCATCTATTTCCAGAAACCTGGTCTGTTGAACCTTTAAATTAACGCCGAATAATCGATGCGGTCATTCGCGACACACAAGAGCGCTTACCTTCATCATTAAACAAATCAATTTGCCACACTTGCGTGGTTTTCCCAAGATGCAAAGGATAAGTGGTTGCGGTAATCATGCCTTCCCGGACAGGCCGTAAATGATTGGCATTGATTTCCAAACCCACACAATAATAATGCTTGAAGTCAACCACGGCATTGGCCGCTGTACTGGCAACCGTTTCTGCCAACACCACATTTCCCCCACCATGCACAATGCCCATGGGTTGCTTGACCTTGTCCAAGACAGGCATGGTCGCGGTCATAAAATCATCACCAATCACGGTAAATTCTATTCCTAAAAAATGCGCCAATGTGTTATGACTTCTGGCGGTTAAATCCAAAGCCGTCACGGGTTGAAACCAAATAGCCACAATAAAACCCCTTAAAAATCCTTCCAAATTTCAGATGTTGGTGCATGATGTTCGGCGTTATCCCGAAGTTTGGCAATACGCTGATGCTTTTCAATTTCAACACGTTGGGAATCCGACAATGGCGTATTCGCATCAAATTGGCGTAAAAACTTGTCAATTGGACTAACATAAGCTTTATCAATATCAGGTTGTCTCATGATGGATCCTTTTTAAATAGATGTGCTATTCTAACCAAATTCTTAAAATATTTCATGATATTTTCACTATCATGGCATATACTGATGGTATATGATCTATTTTAAAACGATTCATGAATAAAATAACCCCAAATGAATTGGCCATTGGCGTTTTTGACTCCGGCATGGGTGGTTTAACCGTTTTACGTGCTTTACGCGCCCATTTACCACATGAATCATTTATTTATTTAGGTGACACCGCACGTCTTCCCTATGGCACCAAAAGTGTTCAAACCATTCAGCACTATGCCGTGCAAATGGCACGAATTTTAGTAGAACAAAGAATTAAAGCATTGATCATCGCATGCAACACAGCAACCACCGCAGCACTCACCCACTTACAAGAATTATTACCCAACATCCCTGTTTTGGGTGTTGTGGAACCTGGTGCAAATGCAGCTGTGAATGCCACACAAAATCAGCGTATTGTGGTTTTTGCCACAGAAACCACCATCAAATCCAATGCATATCAACATTTAATTCGACAAAAACTACCTCATGTTACCTTGTTTCCACGGGCATGTAGTTTATTGGTGGCGCTTGCTGAAGAAGGGATGGTTGACAATGTGATTGCCGAAACAGTGGTACAACATTATTTATCAGGCATCACCCATGAGGATACGTTATTACTCGGATGCACTCATTTTCCTGTTTTTAAACCATTATTAGAACGTCTATTGCCACCCGAGGTGCATATTGTTGATTCAGCTTTAGCCACAGCCATTGCGCTTAAAGAACGCTTGGCAATGGATGAATTACTCAACGATCAAAAACACCAAGGAAAAATTCGCTATTTGGTCACTGATTCTGTTGAGCGCTTTCAACAT
>CAISSD010000175.1 GCA_903887975.1 uncultured Legionellaceae bacterium
AGCCAAGCATGCTACTTCTATGGAATTGGAAAACCTGGGAGTTACTTTGATGGCCAAATTGCAGCAATTGCTTACCATCATGACTGTACTGTTGTGACCAGAAATATCAATGCTTTTTTGGATTTTGAGTTACCATTAATCAATCCTTTTGTTGTTGATGTTCGAACATAGTGCCATCATTTACCCTGCTTAAGATTTAGACTATAATATCCTCCCTTAAAACATATATTAAACCATCAATGAAAAAGAAAGTCATGGTAGGCCTATCCGGTGGCGTTGATTCATCCGTTGCTGCTTATTTATTACAACAACAAGGCTTTGAAGTCGAAGGTCTGTTCATGAAAAATTGGGAGCAAGACGACACCCAAGATTATTGCGCTGCAAGCATCGACTTGGCCGATGCCGCATCGGTTTGCGACCAATTAGGGATAAAACTTCATCAAGTTAATTTTGCCAAAGAATACTGGGACAATGTCTTTGAGCATTTTTTAAATGAATATGCCGCCCATCGAACCCCGAATCCCGATGTATTGTGCAATAAAGAAATCAAATTCAAAGCCCTTCTCGAACACGCTTTAGCACTTGGCGCAGATTATCTTGCCACGGGCCACTATGCCAAAGTAAAACAAACCGAAGAAGGTCCAAAACTTTTAAAAGCCAAAGATAGAAATAAAGATCAAACTTATTTTTTACATGCCGTGGATCCCAAAGCATTGGAAAAAACTTTATTTCCGATTGGCGATTACTTAAAAACGGAAGTACGCACGATGGCCCAATCTTTGAATTTGGTGAATCATGCCAAAAAAGACTCCACTGGCATTTGCTTTATTGGCGAGCGACGTTTTAAAAAATTTCTTAACGAATATTTATTGGCCAAACCCGGTCCTATTCACAGCACTTTAGGCGAGTATTTAGGCCAACATGATGGATTAATGTTTTATACCCTAGGACAGCGCCAAGGATTGGGTATTGGTGGCACCAAATCTGGTCATGATGAACCTTGGTATGTGGTTGATAAAAACATCAACGACAATACACTGATTGTTGCAGAAGGCACGCAACACCCCATGCTTTATGCACAAGGTCTTTTGTGTGGACCCATTCATTGGTTAAACCCAGCGCCAATCTTGCCTTTCACCTGTCAGGCCAAAACCCGATATCGACAAGCAGAACAAGCTTGTGTGATTGCCCCGGCTGATTCGAATCAACATGCCATTTTATTTGCATCCCCACAACGCGCCATCACGCCTGGACAATACATTGTCTTTTATCATCAAAATCAATGCTTGGGTGGTGCGGTGATTGAGGCGATTATTCGATAAAAAATCATGATTATGATATACTTTTGTTTTGTTTAGGAGTTGCTATGACAGCCATTGATGCATCACCCCAAACCGAGGATTTGTTTTTTTCTGTTGCCGCAGCAGACAAAGTCGCAACACTTATTGCCGAGGAAAACAATCCCAAACTTCATCTTCGTGCTTACATTACAGGCGGTGGTTGCTCTGGTTTTCAGTATGGATTTACTTTTGATGAAACCATTAATCCAGATGACAAGATTATTGAACAAACCTGCTCCGATGGCACGACCATCATCAAGCTACTTGTGGATTCTTTAAGTCATCAATACCTTAAACAGGCCGAAATTGATTACGTTCAAAGCATTCAAGGCGAGCAATTTGTGATCCGCAATCCCAATGCAAAAACCACTTGTGGATGCGGATCATCATTTAGCATCGAAGAATAATCAGTAAGGTTTAACCACCACTGTTGTGCCAATTTGCACAAAATGTTGACTCAACCATTTGGCATCTTGAGGGGTTACCCGAATACATCCATGACTGGCATTGTAATGTGGCACATCCCCTGAACCATGGATTGCATAAAGTTTGGAAAAAAACATGCAATAAGGCATGGGCGCCCCGCCATGGGGTTTGGGATACCGTGTGGAGCGGCAACTGGCTCCACCTTTGCTTATCACATGAAATGTACCCACAGGCGTATGACATCCCCGATGAATATCAGGACAATAACCTCTACCAGCTGAACCTCGGCCAGTTCGAACCACATGACCATCATTGCCAATGGCTTTCCATTGCAACGTTCTGGGGTTATAAACAAACGTTCCCGCATCGAGAGCCGGACTAAAGCCCAACATCAACGAAGAACCCAACAAGGAACAACTTAAAATTTTCGTCCAAGACGCTTCCATGATCATTACTCCTGTTTTGTTTTTATATTTACAATATAGCACAAATAAAAAACAATTGAGTAATTTTAGAACAAAAGACCTACCAATGATTCCGTCCTGACTGTCGCGCAATACGCTCGATAAACGCTTGATGTCGCACCAACTCATCGGCATCGGCCTTAATGATTGGCAATTGATGGGCAGAAATTTTCGTCGTACCTATGGATGAATGTTCGAGTTCAACACTGGGTTTTGATTCAGACATGACTTCCGCAAACAACGATTGCTGACCACCGGTCATGGCCAAATAAACACTGGCCAAAAGTCCCGCATCCAACAACGCGCCGTGTAATTGTCGTGATTGATTATTCACATCATATCGTTTACACAATGCATCCAAACTATGACGCTGGCCTGGATGCATTTTCTTAGACATCACCAACGTATCCAAAATGGTGCAATGATGCTCAAACAAGGGTGGAAGTGAAGCACGCTTTAGTTCCGCGTTGATAAACCCCACATCAAAGGGTGCATTGTGAATAATAAGCTCAGAACCCTTCACAAAATCAAGAAATTCATGCGCAATTTTTGAAAATAAAGGCTTGTCTTTTAAAAAATCGTCACTCAAGCCATGCACACGAAACGCGCCGGGATCCACAAGACGCTCAGGATTAAGATACACATGAAAATGACGATCGGTCAATTTTCGATCCACCAGTTCCAGGCAACCAATTTCAATCAATCGATGACCAGCATCGTGTCCAATGCCGGTGGTTTCAGTATCCAAAACGATTTGACGTACACTCATGATTGAGTCATCGCCAAAATGGCATCATTGGCCAAAGCATCCACTCGATCATTTAAAGGGTGACCGGAATGACCTTTGACCCAATGCCAATGAATTTGATGTTGTGAAGCCAAAGAATCCAATTGCATCCATAAAT
>CAISSD010000176.1 GCA_903887975.1 uncultured Legionellaceae bacterium
GCTCAGGATGTTTCATTGCCTGATTGATTTCATCCAATGGAATACTCGAGGTGTTGGTGGCCAAAATTGCTTTTTTCTTGGCATGATTTTCCACATGCTTGAAAATGGCCTGCTTCACCGCCAATTGCTCAAAAACCGCCTCAATCACCACATCTGCTTTTGACAATCCCCAACCATCAGGATCGGGCGTTAGTCGGTCCATTGCCGCTTGAATCAAACGCGGTTCGCGTAATTTTTTCTTAAACAATGCATGTGCTCTTGCCAATGCCGGTGCAATTTGAGCATAAGATTGATCTTGCAACGTCACACGAAGGCCACGAAGTGCACACCACGCAGCAATATCACCCCCCATCACACCCGCACCAAAAACATGCACATGTTGTGCTTTAAAGTCAGAATCTTTGGCAAAAGCTTTCAAACGCTCTTTAAGCATGAATACTCGAATCAAATTTTTTGCCGTACTGCTTTGCGTGACCAAACGTTCAACCGACTCAATTTCTTTAAGATAGGCGCGCTCATCATAACCACCTTCTTTTTCCCAAAGATGTATCATGGCATCTGGTGCCGGATAGTGATCTTTTCGAACTTTTTTCGAAACCCCATGTCTTAAAACTGGTGCCAATAGTTTTCGAACCCAGGTTTGATTGGTTAAACTTTGAAGCCAAGTTGGTCTATGTTTTTGTGGCTTATGTTCGATAAACCACAATGCAGCACGCTTTAATTGCCGTTTGGGGACCACATCATCCAACATCCCCAACTGCTTGGCGCGACGCGCCGATAGTGCTGCACCGGTGAGCATCACTTCTGACAATGCGTTAAAACCACCAATCAATCGAGGCAATCGAACCGTACCACCCCAGCCAGGATGAAACCCCAACAAAACCTCGGGCAATCCCAAACGGGTATCCGCACCATCAGTGGCAATGCGATAATCACACGCCAAAGCAAGCTCCAATCCACCACCCATACAAAAACCATCAATCATGGCCACCGTTGGGATGGACAAAGCACTTAAACGCGCAAAAACCGCTTGTCCTTTACGCAAAAAATCAACCGCTTTGGCAGGTGTGGTCAATGTTGCAATCACATGCACATCAGCGCCCGCAATAAAACCCTTGGGTTTGGCTGAATAAATCACAAGACCTTTAATGTCTTTCAGATGCGATACATCATGAAGGCAATGATTAAGTTCATCAAGAACGGCTTCATTGATGGAATTGGCGCGTTCATGTTGTCTGTCCAAACCCAACCACACGACCCCAGAAATTACTTCCATATTCCAATGCTTGTCATTACTCATGATCCATCACTCCCGTGACTCGTTCCATATAAACCGCACCACCCTGACCACCACCAATACAAATGGCAGCCATACCCCGATGCTTGTTTTGACGTTTAAGTTGCATCAATACCTGCAACACAATTCTGGCACCTGAAGCGCCGATGGGGTGACCCAATGCAATAGCACCCCCTTCTTGATTGAGCGTTGATGATGCTGGCGCTCCCATGGCTTTGGTTAAACCCAAATGCGTTTTACAAAACGTTGCATCATCCCATGCCGCCAAACATCCCAAGACTTGGGCTGCAAAAGCCTCGTTAATTTCCCAACAATCCATATCTTTGGGCGTTAGATGATGACGTTTTAAAATTTCAGTTGCGGCATAAACAGGACCCAAACCCATTTGCGCGGGATCCAAACCAGACCATTGTGTATCAACAACGCGTCCAATCACCGGCAATTGGTATTGTTCTACCGCTTCTCGACTGGCAAGCAAAAGCATACAAGCACCATCGGTGATTTGTGAACTATTGCCAGCCGTCACCATTCCGTATTTTTTATCAAAAAAAGGCTTTAATTTGGCAAGTTTTTCAGGTGTTGAATCTTTTCGTACGCCATCATCTTCGGTATATAGAACACCTTTGGCATCAATCATGGGTACGATTTCTTCAAGCAAAGCGTTTTGTTGTGCATGCAACAAACGAGCATGACTTTGGCTGGCATAAGCATCCATTTCAGCACGAGTAATCTGAAAACGAAAGGCCACTTCCTCGGCCGTTTGCCCCATATTAAGGCCCACAATCGGATCAGTGAGTCCACGCAATAAAGCAATCACCAACGAAAAATGAGCAGGTCTTAATTGCAACAACAATCCCATACGTTGTGTGAGGGTTTTTGCCACAAACCAACGAGAAAGCCAAGCGGTCATTTTTTGATTCAGCATCAATGGCGCATGACTCATCGCATCGGTACCACCGACCAACACCAGTTGACTACGTCCACTGCTGATTTCCAATGCACCAGAATCCACAGCCTGCATGCCCGAGGCACAATTTCGCATGACGGTAAATCCAGGAACAGCTGAACCACAACCAAGTCGTAGCGCCACAACACGTCCAATATTGGCTTCATCAGGACTTGGTAAAGCAGATCCGATGATGACTTCATCAATTTTGGTGGGTAAAAAAGGTTGTCGGTTCAACAGGGCTCGCCCACAAGATACCGCCATATCGGATGCACTAAAAGGTCCGGGACCTTTGGCTTTGAGAAACGGTGTACGCGCTCCGTCCACCACATAAACTGCTTTGCCACTAAGATTCGATGTTCGATTCATTTCAACTCCTTGAATGAAGCAGACATCTTAACGAATTCGGATGGGGAACTCAATTGGCTTGGTATTTTTTTATGAAGATCGGAATTTAAAATACGTTTATACTATGTTGATATTTTCTTTAGGCACACACCAATGGACATCACAGAAGAA
>CAISSD010000177.1 GCA_903887975.1 uncultured Legionellaceae bacterium
GATCGAAGTAAATCTAAAAAAATACTGTTCTTTCCAGATATTTTATCCGAAGGATATAGGGTACTCAGGGCGAACGGAGTAAGTAAAAATGGCTAAAGTCGAGAGTATAGTGTTTATTTTAATTGTTGCTTAAAAATCACCGGTTTTATTGCAATTTTGGTGTTTTCTTTAATGCATCTGTTGATGTTTCATTTTTTAATTCTTCTAGTTGCTGTTTTATATTGATGGGGCTACTGGTCTCAGTTTTAATTAATTGGCTGTATTGATGGATGAGTGTGTTTTGTTGATTATAGTCGCTTCCCAAATGAAATAGACCCTCCGCAGTGAATTTATCTGGATAATATTGATACAAAATTAAAGCAGAGGCAATGAATGGTAGTGTTTGTATGTCATCATTTTTAATCATAGAATCAATATTGGTGGTGCTTAAAAATTTTTTAAGTAGGGGTGGTAACTGTTGAAATGTATCTTTTGAGAGGATACTGTCATCACCGTCTGGTGGATAAAAAATAGTTCTTAGGGTTGCAAATTTGTCATCAAAGAAATAGTTCGGTGTTTCAACGTGTTCGCAGTAACCCCTGGTTCCTCGATTAGGGACATGCGGATAAGGCCCCAAATGTTCATGGGTACTGAATCCAAAATCAATAAGGGTTAAATTTCCTTTTGAATCAATCATGAAATTTTCAGGTTTAATATCCAAGTGCGCGTAAGGCGTGCCTGATTTAGAAAGTTTTCCTTCATGAAGCGCATGAACTGTGAGTAAAGCTTGAATCGCCAGATCCAATTGCGCATCTGCTGTTAACGAATTTTTTTGAAGATGTGTGAATAAATCTTCGCCAAGGTTATTCATGTTGATATAAACTTTATAAGGTTTGTCATTTTTATATCGTGTGATTGGCGCATCGACTGCCACGCCCAAGTCAAGGTTAACGTGTCCTTCTTGATTTAGATTTTTTAAATGGGAGAGCGATTGCTCTGGGATGAGTGTTTGTCGTTTTAACGCTGTACTTCTATCCGTGCCTTTTGTACGCCCAAACCCGCCAGCGCCCAATTCTTCCTCGCGGCGAATTACTTCATGATGTTCTGTTTTAACGTAAGAATGATGCATGGCGCCTTCATCACCACCATAAAAATTTTCTTTTGGATTGTCTTGAAAATAGGTTTTTGCTTGTTCTAAATCGTTGTCTTTATCAAAACTAGCATCATAAAGATCTAAAGCCTCTTGATATTTATTGTCCGTGATAAAGGCAATCATATTGGTTAATGAATTTTCTAAATTTTTATCTTGATGAGTATGAAGATATTGCGCAAATAAGATGGATCTCTTGATGGCGAGGAGATGATCATCATCCAAGATGATCGTTTTTCCCTGGCTACGCAGCAAAGACATCATTTTATCCTGGATTAATTGACCTAAACTATTCTTGATGTTTAAGTTATTGATCTTAGAAATTTTTAAATTTAATTTCTGTATTTTTTTCCCTAATTTTAGTTTTGATAACGTTTGTTGAGGCATCAAAACACCTTTGTATGTTTAACATAAATTCATTATGGACCATTATTTGTACTTTTGGCGTTTGGAACAGTATTTTTTTCAGAATCATTGGGTTTATCTAATGTTTTTAAAGCATCCTTAAATGCTTGTTGTTTTTCTTTGGTTGATTGAGTGACATGTTGCATTTGATGGGCTGTATCCAACGCAAGCACGCCTGAAATGGTGGCCATTGCGAGTATCATGATGGGAACAGCCATGGGAGTGAAAACACCAAAGCTAAGGATGCTGGCTGCAATGGCAGCAGAGATGAGGCAAACACTGGCGAGGATGATCAATTGATTTTTTAATGCTTGATGTTGGGTGTTTAGGGATTCTTTAGACTGGAGCAAATTATTGATAGTTTCAAAGCCATTTTCATGCCCAGAACTTTCTATGGCCTTAAGAATTTGCGTGAGTTCATCGATGGTAAAGTCTGGGTCTTTGTGATTGTATAAATTAAGAATGGATTGAATTAGATCATTGGA
>CAISSD010000178.1 GCA_903887975.1 uncultured Legionellaceae bacterium
CACCAGGAACCAACAAAGCATCGAGCTCAGAGAGCTTCTCCGTTCCCTCTTTTTCAATGGTATCGGCGTCCATATAGACAATCTCAACGGCTGTTTGGGTATGAATACCCGCATGCGTCAAGGCTTCGTTGATTGATTTATAAGCATCATTCAACTCAATGTATTTACCAACAATACCCACTTTAACCTTCATGGTTTTAATGGCTTGAGCGTCAACTACTTTTTGCCATTCGGATAAATCGGCTTTGGGGACTTCCAACCCTAATTTTTTAACCACCCATTCATCCAAACCTTGCTCATGCAAAATCATGGGGATTTGATAAATCGTCTTGGCATCTTGTAGCGAAATCACACCTTCTTTTTCAACGTTGGTGAACAAAGCAATTTTCATGCGATCGTTCATGGACAGCGGATCTTCAGAACGACAAATGAGCACATCAGGTTGTATCCCAATCGAGCGTAATTCTTTAACAGAATGTTGCGTTGGTTTGGTTTTTGTCTCACCCGTCGTTGCAATATAAGGCACCAAAGTTAAATGTAAAAACAAAGTACGTGCAGCACCAAGCTCAATACGCATTTGACGAATGGCTTCTAAAAAAGGCAAGGATTCAATGTCGCCCACGGTACCACCAATTTCAACCATAACCACATCATGATCTTCAGCACCCAGTTTGATGCAACGCTTAATTTCGTTGGTAATGTGTGGTATCACTTGTACGGTGGCACCCAAATAATCTCCACGGCGCTCTTTTTTAATCACGGTTTCGTATATTTTGCCTGAAGTAAAATTATTAGACTTGGTCATGGTTGTGCGCACAAAACGCTCATAATGACCCAAGTCAAGATCAGTTTCCGCACCATCTTGGGTGACAAAAACCTCTCCATGCTGAAAAGGACTCATGGTTCCGGGGTCAACATTGATGTAGGGATCAAGTTTAATTAAAGTGACGTTGAGCCCACGTGCCTCTAAAATCGCTGCCAAAGAAGCCGAAGCAATGCCCTTCCCTAATGAAGAAACCACGCCTCCAGTTATAAATATGTATTTTGTCATAGAATTCCCGTTATTAGATTCCGTGATTACCGACGGAATACACGGGGTTATATTTTAGCAAATACGAAACAGAATGAACACTGTATTTTTTTCCCACCATGAATCATGCTACCATGAGACCATGATCCTCATGAAAAAGCTTAAAAATGTCAGAATTGTATACTGCCGAATCCATTGAAGTATTAAGTGGCCTTGAACCAGTGCAACGCCGTCCTGGCATGTACACCGATACCACTCGTCCCAACCATTTGGCCCAAGAAGTCATTGACAATAGTGTTGATGAGGTATTGGCCGGTCATGCCAAAAACATCACCGTCACGTTGTTTGAAGATGGCTCTGTTGCTGTGGAAGACGACGGACGCGGGATGCCCGTCGACATTCATCCTCAATTGGGAATCTCTGGTGTTGAGCTCATCATGACGCGCTTGCATGCAGGTGGCAAGTTTTCTGATAAAAACTATCAATTTGCAGGTGGGCTTCATGGCGTTGGCATTTCGGTGGTTAATGCCTTATCCAATCGATTGGAAGTCACCATCAAAAGAAATGGCATCATCCATCATATGGCCTTTGAACAAGGCGCAAAACACACCGAGTTAAGCGAAATAGGCACCACCAAAAAACGCGACACCGGCACCACCGTTCGATTTTGGCCAAATCCCATTTATTTTGATGCCATACGAATTTCCGTCAAACAACTTACCCATGTGCTGCGTGCCAAAGCGGTATTGTGCTCTGGCTTATCCATGACGCTTGTCAATGAAGCAACCCAAGAAACCACGCATTGGTGTTATGAACAAGGCTTGGTTGATTATTTACAACAAGCATTAACCAATGAATATTTGCCCCAAACGCCCTTCACAGGACATCATTTGGCCTCAGATGGCGCACTGGATTGGGCTATTGTCTGGTCAGTTGATGCCCCAAGCTTGATTCACGAAAGCTATGTCAATCTCATCCCGACTATTCAAGGTGGAACACATGTCAATGGTTTTCGCCAGGGCTTATTTGATGCCATGCAGGCTTTTTGTGAATTACGTAATCTTTTGCCACGTGGGGTCAAACTCACAGCCGAGGATTTATGGGAGCCTTGTCAGTATGTGTTATCTGTTAAAATGAAAGAACCACAATTTGCAGGCCAAACCAAAGAACGCTTAAGCTCGCGTCAAACGGCATCCTGGGTTGGGGCGATTGTTAAAGATACGTTTTCCATGTGGCTTCATGACAACCGAAGCCTTGGCGAGCAGATTGCCAATCTTGCCATTGAAAAAGCACAAAAAAGACTACGACAAGCCAAACAAGTGAGCCGAAAACGGGTGCATCAAGGCCCGGCTTTACCGGGTAAATTGGCGGATTGTTTGCAACAAGATTTGAGTCAAGCCGAGCTCTTTTTGGTGGAAGGTGATTCTGCCGGAGGCTCCGCCAAACAAGCGCGCAACAAAGATTTTCAGGCAATTTTGCCATTACGCGGTAAAATTTTAAACACATGGGAGGTGGATTCTTCACATGTGTTGGCCTCGCAAGAAATTCATGATATTTCAGTGGCCATTGGGGTTGATCCAGGTTCAGATGATTTAAGTGGTTTACGCTATGGCAAAATTTGCATTTTGGCTGATGCGGATTCGGATGGTGCACACATTGCCACCCTCATTTGTGCGTTATTTTTGCGTCATTTCAAGCCTCTAATTATGGCCGGACATATTTATGTGGCCATGCCCCCGTTGTATCGCATTGATGCAGGAAAAATCGTGCAATATGCGCTTGATGATGCAGAGAAAGATGGCTGGATTGCAACGCTTGGCAAAAACAGCAACGCAAAAATCAACGTGCAGCGTTTTAAAGGCTTGGGCGAGATGAATCCATTGCAACTGCGAGAAACAACGATGGACCCCAACACCCGACGATTGCTGCAATTATCGTTGGATGATGTGACGCATACCCAAGAGCAAATGGACATGA
>CAISSD010000179.1 GCA_903887975.1 uncultured Legionellaceae bacterium
ACAAGCCTGAATTTCATCAAAAAATAATAATGTTTCTCCTGGGACAATTTTTTGATTAAGCATGAGTCCTAAATCAATTAAGAGCTGTTGGGGCTCCAATGAGTCTTTAAATAAGGCTTCCCATTTGTTAGAGGCCTCAAAATTAATCTCAATAAAATGGGTAAAGCTTTTTCCTAAATGTCTGACCACCGATGTTTTCCCAATTTGACGAGCACCACGAATGATCAGTGGTTTTCGATTGGGGTTGGTTTTCCAGGCTTGTAAATAATGATCAGCAATTCTTTTCATCAGGCGACCTTGGTTGTAAATTTAATCAATTTTTTAATTTATTTGGTTAAAAAAATAAGATGTTTTGGATTTATTTTGGTTTAAAATACAACCAAAGTCAAATCAAAACTCACTCTGGTTTTCCCCTTAACCGATTGATGAAGTAGTGTATTGAAGAAAATAAAGCACAAAAAGCCCGCCATTGACGGTAAAAAACCATATCAATCATGGATAATCCCAAAATATGAATAATATCCAATAAGCTGTAGTATTGATTGTACGTTAAAATACTTAAAATAATGCAGGCTATGGTGAGCATCAACATATAACTCCAAGCCAGTAACAGCAACCACAAAAGCATTGAGAGTGGTAAAGGCAAAAAGAGAAATACCAAGACGAGCATGATGTAAGAAATAGCCTCAACCACTGGGCCACAGACTTCAAATAAGACGTAATAAGGAAACCCCAACAAACCGGTGATGCCAAATTGAGGATTAAACAGCATGTGCCAATGCTTCCCAAGTCCTCTTAATAAACCCCGTTGCCATCGTGCACGTTGCGCCCATAATCCCATGAGGGTGTGTGGTTCTTCAGACCAAGCCATGGCGCCAGGTGCATAAGCCACGGTGTAGGGGAATTTATTTTTTCGCATGTTGTCGTGTAATTTCATGATGATTTCAGCATCGTATGAAAAATTGGCAGCATCATACCCCCCAACATCCATGACTGCTTTTTTTTCAAATAAAGTGAATGCGCCAGGGTGACATAAAGCACCCCCCAAAAAATTAAAACCCTCGCGACCATATAAAAAAGATCGTAAATATTCACAAACTTGTATGCCCAAAACCAAGTTTTTGGGAATATTTTTGCTAAAATGATGTTTGGTTTTGGTTCTTGTGACTTGGGGTACGTAAATCGAGCCACCCACGGCAACACAATGGGGCGTAATGAGATAGGTGTATAGAATGTGTGTTAATGCTTCTTTTTCCAGCATGGTATCTGCGTCAATGGTCACAAATAGTGGGGTGCGGCAAATGTTGAGTCCTGCATTGACACAGTCTGCTGCAGAGTTTTCAAACGGGCTGTGTTCTTTATCAACGACAATAAAATTGGAGATGCGATTGGATTGATAATAATCCATGACTTTGCCCGTTTTGATGGTGATTTTAAATGAATCAATCACACGGACCAAATCATAAGTTTTGATCAATAAAGCCAAGGTATCATCTTTAGAGCCATCATTCACAATAATGAAATGTACATTTTTATAATCAGCCGTCAATAGAGCGTTGATGGTATTGATGATGCGTTTGGATTCGTTATAAGCAGGAATAATCACGGTGATGGGTAATAATGGGTTGTCATTGAGTGCTTTGATGACACGATTCATGGCAATGGCTTTAAATTTATCAACCACGGTGATCATGGTGCTGAGCAATAAAATAAGATAACCCGACCACAACAATGCAAAATAAAACAAAATGATGACCGAGATGATGGTGATGATTTCAATCATGATGAATCCTTATGGGGTTGGATAACACGCTCATGGCGGCATCATAAGCATAGCGATCATGTTCTTTGGTTTGTTGGGTTAAAAGTGATATGCCGAGCTCACCAAGGTTTAAAAGTGCTTCAGCAGCACGAATGCGGACCCACCATACTTCATCGTGAAGCATTTTTTCTAAAGCCATAGCGGTACTGGAATGCGCAATTTTACCCAATAATTGAGCTGATTTGGCGCGCATTTGCCAATGGGGACTATGAACATTGCGCATTAGCACAGGAAGCACTAATTTTTTGTCTTGTTCGAATACATAATTAAGAGCCGCCATTTTAAGTTCAAGATGATGGGATTCAACATCCACAAAGCTCATTGGTATGGGTTTATTTTGATGGATATTATGGCTTAATAATCGATAACAAAATGCTTTCACATAAGGGTTTTTTTCATGTTGTAAACGGTGATGAATTAAGGTTGTTAAATGGGGATTGGTGGTGGATGAAAAGTCAGCAAATAAAGATTGTTGGATGTGACGGCCCTTGGAGAAAATATCGATGAATGTATTAATCAATGTTTGATTGTTGCTTGTCATGGCAATTAAGGCGGCGTGAATCGAAACGATGATGATGGGATCAGTCATTAATTGCTGCAGCAATACTTCATCGTTGGCATCAAAAGCCAAGTGAAACGATTGGCAGGCAAGATAGCGGGTGTTCCATGATCTTGATAAAGCTTGTTTTCTTGCATTGGGTAGTATGACAGCATGGATTAAATTTTGACGAATTGTAGGCCATGAAGCGTTTGGTGGTTCTTTATCCCATTCGTTGATGATGGTGAGCAGTAATAATTGATGATCAAAAATCCATGTGGGTGGGATGAAATTTTTTTCATCATGATTTTTTTTTAGCAAAAATGCTTTGATTTTTTTTGTGGTTTTATCGGCCTGTTTTTGTGCCAAATATTGATGATATTTTAGTCCATAAGCAACACTTAATAAAATGATGATCATGATGATTTGTATGATGGCGATGGTTTTAATGAAACTTAATAAAATAGATGTCATCATGTTTTAAAATTTCCAATTAAGGCCAATACTACCACCATACCAGTTTCGAATATGATTCCTTGGGAAAACTTGATGTTGTACCAAAGCACTAAGATTCACGATGAGTTCTTCATTTAAAAATGGGATGTTGATATAGGGACTAATGATTTTATTTTGCACCACAATAAAATTCACCGTGGTTAAATTTGCCAAATCAGGGCTACTGCCGGTGCCAAAAATACAACCAAAATAATAATTGGGATCAAGCACAATGTGGCGAACATCCAATAGATACAACGTCGAATTTTGTCCATGACCGGGGGTGAAATGATAGGGTCTAAACAAAATTCGGTTGTTGTCTAGATCCTTGGATACCGTACCGGTATATAGGGTAAACAGATGATTTTTGTCGACATCATTGTATTTGATGCCAAAGGAGTAATTAAACGCTTTGAACGTTGAAATATAAGCTTCCACACCATAAGCCCTGTCGGGAAATAAAGTTGGTTTGTTGGCAAAGGTATAATCGACATCTAAATAAAGATACTTGCTGATTTTGGGAAAAGCTTCAATTTCACCTTGTACGGCGTCTTGATTAAAACGATTGTCATAGGTCATTTTGGCAAAGACTTTTCCTGCCCAGGTTTGTCGGCCATAGTAGACGGTGGAGTAATCCCAGATTTGATGTCGATCGGACACATAGAATTGTTGTTGGTAAACCCCAACTTCATTAAGCCATACGGGTTCTGGTTTTTTATAGGTCTTGGGTTGTTCGTTTTTTTGATGAAATCGTTTTTTTCGTGGTTGATGCGTTGTGGTTGTTTTAGGCTTTGGTGGCTGTAAAAGACTGATGATCCCAGTACGTTTTCTCGTTAATTCAGGCTCTAGGGGATTAAACAACAAAGCATCATCAACAAGGGTTAACGCTTTGTAATCATTTTTAAGCGATAATTCAACATTGATTAAGATGAGACTTGCATCGGTATTATTGGGTTGTTGTTCTAATAATAGGGTTAAACGTTCTTGAGCTTCAAGATAATGATGGTGTTCTAGGTCGATTTTGGCTAAAAACAATTGAGCTTCTGGGTTGGGATTCGGTGTTTGAGCGGCGACCAATGCATCGTCCATGGCTTTTTGTTGCCAGCCCATTTGATAATGAAGATTGGCTTGTTGAAAATCAAAGTCATTGCTGGCATGGATGGAGGTGGAGAGCATCCATAAAAAAATTAAAAAGCGCGGGTTCACTCTGAATGCTCAATTAAATCGACCAATGTGGCTTCGAGAGCCCATTGTGGTCGATGTTGGGTGAGGCTGTAGAGTTTGCCCAATATAGGTTGTCGAAACATGATGTCTTCAAATCCTGTGCCATAGATTTTTTCATAGGCAATGTATTCGATGGCCGAAGTACTATGGGTGAGTTTTTTAATTAAATACGCCAATTCAATGATGGAAATTAATGCATCTCCCCCCATGTTCACCACCTGGCCAATAGCATTTGGATTATCTGCCAATTCATTCATAGAGATAACGCTATCACGCACATCACAAAAACTTCGCATTTGTGTGCCAGTCCCATGAATGGTGATGGGGGTGTTATTGAGCGCATGCTCAATAAAGCGTGGTACGACCATTCCATAACGACCTGTTTGTCGTGGCCCAATGGTGTTGAAGAGCCTTAAATTGATGATGTTAACACCATGCTCCTGATGGTATGCATTGGCATAGGCTTCGCATGCGATTTTACTGACAATATAAGACTGACAAAAATTTTTTTGGCTACCAATGCTGATGTCGTGGGATTCATCAAAAGGTTTTAAATAGCCTTCACCATAAACTTCGGACGTTGAGCCGATTAATAGTGTTGGGTGTTTGGTTGATGTGGATGCGGCGTTCAATAAGCATTGAGTGATTTGAATGTTGGTGCTTAAAACGCGCTCAGGCGATTCAATGACTTTAAGTACACCAACGATGGCGGCCATGTGATGAATTCTATCAGCCCAATGGACGATTTCATCGAGATTTTGACATGAAATAATGTCGGTTTTGGTAAAATAAAAATTGGGATGGGCTTTGAACTCATCGATGTTTTGCATCATACCCGTACTAAGATCATCCAAAGCATGAACCACATCGCCACGGTTTAGGTGATATTCAACCAAGTGCGAGCCAATAAAGCCGGCACCTCCGGTAATCAGCACATTCATAAATCCCTTATGATCTTATCTTGAAGACAAAATTTATCCTTGTTGATTCAATCTAATTCTTTGGTTGGGGTGTGTCAATGTTTATTTAATCGTATTTATTGGTTTTTTTGAATGCAAATGGCATGTATGGATGATTCGTTGTGTGTGCATTGACCATCATGCTCCAAATCAAATTTCCATTGATGTCTTGGGCAAACCAAATAAGATCCCTCGCATTGCGCTTTGGACAGATCCGCGCCTTGGTGAGGGCAATATCTTAATATCGAATATTTTTTTCCTTTGTGCTCGATGACGATTCGTTCTTGATTACGGTCATTTTTTGTCATTTTTTTACAAAAAGAATCTATTTTTTCGGTATCCAATAATAAAAATCCATGGATGATGGTGTCATAAACATCAGGAGCACGTTCCAATTGAACCCTAAATGTTAAGGCAAATTCAGACCAACGAAGTTTGTGGGTTAAGACTTCATGCACCTGCCATGCGGGCGCGGTAATTTTATAATAGTGATGGGGATCTTTAATTTTTTTGACCTCCTGAAGCGTTTTTTCTGTGAGATTGATGCAATACATGGTTTTGGGGCATTCTTGAATGCACCAATAAAGTAACGTGTTGGTATGTATGTTGCTTAAGCGTTGCAATTTGTCTTCCAAAACCGGCTTTAAAGCTTTAAATACGGCTTTAGGGTTGATTAAACGGTGTTGTTGTTCACGTTTTTTGAATAAATTAATTTTTTCTTGAGTATAAAGATTGATGTTGGATTTGAAATCAAGTTTCGTTGTAGGTTGATGCAGCCATGTTCTTGTTGCAACATCCAGCGTGTCACCTGGAAAAACTTCATCCCAACGGGTTGATGATTGTTGTTTTGAGGCGTTTTGATTGAGATAGTCGATGAGTTTTGATGCATGAGGATAGGTATTGATGGGTTGCATTTGAATCTTTAAAAGCATGGGATCCAAAAAACAAGGTGGGCCTGCAGAAGGTATATAGACCCGTGGGTTGATGGTTTGAATGGCTTTGGCGGTGGCTTCGAATTTATCCAAGATTTTTTTCTGACAGGCTTTGGCATAATCTTTAGGTGCCATTTTATAGCAGGTCGGATACCAGCTTGCACCAGAGAATTGTGCGGCAAAGACATCAATAGGCCCATACGCTTCTACCAATTCATGCAGTCTATCATGTAATTTACAATCGTTGATGTTTAAAAAAGATTGATGCTGACTTTGAACCAAAATGGCTGAGTCACAATTAAGCTCAGTGTCGATGGTGAATAGGGTTATTGTACCGTCTTTTAAAGATAGGCTTTGATTATTGTCCAAATATAGTTGGTGCGAGCAGTGCCAATGAATGGCATCCAATTGTATTTTGATGATGGGGTGATCAAAGTTTGCCAATATTAACGTAAAATCACGTTGTTTTAATGAGGCTAAAAATGCAATGTCAAAATGATCTTGATGTTCATGGCTAATGTAGAGGTATTTGTCTTTTGAGGGCTCTGCCAGTTTGGCTTCAACAAAAGAGCGCATGTTTTGATTGTTGGGATAAGGAAACCATGCGCAATCAAAAGCGCCTGATTCTGAGAACCATGGATCCATGATGATGATGGACTGTTCGGTTTCAACACAAAACCCAGCATGACCAAGAAATGTGATGTTCATTGCTGCTTTCCATGATGGGGGTTTAGTATTATTATAGTTTAAAGTAGACAATATGGCCAATCATGAGCGTGGGTTTGTATTTGGGATTTGATTTTGGATTTCGACGTATTGGGGTGGCGGTGGGGCAGGCATTGACGGTATCTGCCTCGCCGGTGCGTGTCATTTTGGCCAAGCAGGGGGTTCCTGACTGGCTTGAGGTTGCGCAATTGATCAAAGCCTGGCGTCCAGAAGCGTTGATTGTTGGATTGCCGTTGGCCAATAATGATGAGCCTTTGTACACCACAAAAGCGGCGAAAAAATTTGCACGACAGCTTGAAGCGCGCTTTGAATTACCCGTGCATATGGTGGATGAGCGCTACACCACCATTGAGGCCAAAGCACAGTTGTTCTCACAAGGGGGTGTTCGTAAGGTCCAGCGGGCTTCGGTGGATTGCGTCGCTGCCTGTATCATTTTGGAACAATGGATGGGGGGTCTTTGATGAAGCATTTTTTAAGTATTGATGATTTAACCCATCGTGATGTTTTGGGTTTGATACAACATGCCCTGAGTTTTAAAACGCATGAGATGGTTCATCGTCAGTCTTCACAAATTTTATGTCCCTTGTTTTACGAAAACAGTACCAGAACCAGGATGAGTTTTGAACTGGCAGCAAGGCAATTGGGGATGATGGTCGTGGGGTTTGATGTTCAAGCATCGTCAAATAGCAAAGGGGAGTCGTTGTTGGACACCCTTAGAACCTTGGAGGCCATGGGTGTTGGGATTGGGGTGATTCGTCATTCCGAGTCCGGTGTGTTGCATGCATTGGCCAGTCAAATGGATGGCGTGATGCACTTGGTGAATGCGGGTGATGGTCAAAATGAACATCCAACGCAAGCGTTGTTGGATTTGATGACCATCATGCAACAAAAACCCGATCTTCATGCTTTAAACATCGTGGTGGTCGGTAATGTGCGTCATTCTAGGGTGGCGCATTCGTTCCAGCGCTTGTGCGCTTTGATGGGGGTTCAGTCTTTAGTCTTTGCGTGCCCTAAAGTATGGGAGCCTCAAGCGCCTTATTTTGGTGAAGTGACTCAAGATCTTGATGCCGTGTTACAAAACGCTGATGTGGTGATGAGTTTACGTGTGCAGCAAGAAAGGCTTCAATCTCATGAGAAACTTGATTTGATGGATTATCGAGAGGATTATGGTTTAACAGCAAAGCGGTTAAAACACATGAAATCGGATGTCATGATTTTACATCCAGGTCCCATCAATCGTGGGGTTGAAATTGACGATGCGGTTGCCGATGGGCCGAATTCGTCTATTTTGCAACAAGTTCAAAATGGCGTTTGTATGCGGATGGCGATTTTGGATTGGTTGGATTAATAGAGCTCCGTCATCTTGGCACAGGCAAGGCTTGTTTAAAAGACAATGCTTGTTGAAGATGCGTGATGTGCACTTTTTCACAATCATGATGATCCGCCAATGTTCTTGAAACCTTCAGTAACCGATGAAATCCCCGTGCCGATGGTTTGAATTGACTGATGACTTTGGCCAAAAAATCACGTTCTTTGGTGTCTAAAAAACACGCGTTTTCACAGCTTTTGGGATCCAAAAAAGCATTCAAACACCCTTGACGCTTGATTTGTCGTGCTTGAACCAAAGCAATATGCTCACGCAGACTTTGGCTCACTTGCGTGTTGGATTCAGGGGTGTTTAACAATTCATGATGTTCTAAGGGTTGAATGTTGATGTGCATGTCAATTCTATCCAACAAAGGTGCTGACAATTTTGCCACATAGCGCGCAATTTTTTCCGGCGTGCAATGGCAATTGGCTTTAGGATTACCCCATTGACCACAAGGACAAGGGTTCATGGCGGCAATCAATTGAAAACGTGCAGGAAATTCGGTCTGCATGGCCGCACGCGAGATGCAAATGGTGCCTGATTCTAATGGCTCGCGTAATGTTTCTAGTACATGGCGCTGAAACTCAGGTAATTCATCCAAAAACAGTACCCCGTGGTGTGCCAGTGATATTTCTCCTGGTTTGGGCGGATTGCCACCACCCACCAAAGCAATGGAAGAAGCGGTATGATGCGGTGCGCGCGTTGGGGGTTGACGCCAATGGTTAAAATCAATCGGGGTACCGCGAATGGAGTTGATGGCGGCGCATTCTAGTGCTTGGGTTTCGGTTAATTCGGGGAGTAAGGTGCTAAAGCGTTTTGCCAGCATGGTTTTGCCACTACCTGGTGAGCCGCGAAGCAATACACTATGCCCACCTGAAGCCGCAATTTCTAAAGCATATTTTGCAAATTGTTGGCCTTTGACATCGGACCAATCCATTTCTTGCGTGGTGCTTATGATGGTGGGGCGCTCAGGCAAGGGATGCAGTGGTTCGTTGTGACTTAGGTAGCGACACACTTCTCGTAAATGATGGGCGTAAAAGACTTTTGAGGGCGCAACCAAAGCGGCTTCTTCGGCGTTTGCTTTGGCAATGATGAGCGTTTGTTGCTGTTGATGACTGGCCAATACCACCGGAACAACAGCATGAATACCGCGTAATTCCCCACTTAAAGCCAGCTCACCTATAAATTCGTGATCGTTTAAATGTGTTTTGGGAATTTGTCCTGATGCAGCCAAAATACCAATGGCGATGGCCAAATCAAAGCCACTGCCAGCTTTTGGCACATTGGCAGGCGCAAGATTCACCGTGATGCGTCGGCAGGGAAATTCAAATTGGCTATTGATGATGGCGCTTCGAACCCGATCTTTACTTTCTTTGACGGCGGTTTCGGCAAGGCCAACCATGGTAAAACTCGGTAAGCCATTGGATAAGTGGACTTCAACATACACGGATAATGCCTTGATGCCCAAGGTACTGCGGGTTTTGCTGATGGCAAGATTCATCATGAATAATGTTCCTTCAAGGTTGGATGGGCGGTTGGACGCCTTTGGGTTTTTAGGACTGTTTTTCGATTTGGGCTTTTAATTCTTCCAATTGAGCGCGTGTTCGGGCCAATACTTTGACTTGAACATCAAATTCTTCTCGGGTGACCAAATCCAGGTGCGCAAAGGCTGCTTGTAAAACAGATTTGAATTGATCTTTGATGTCTTGTTCAAATTGTTGCGCGCTTTGCGGGAGAATTTCGTATAATTTTTTGGAGAGATCGTCAAATAGTTGGCTGTTGAACATCATGAATTCCTTTAAGCTATTGATGCATGCAGTGTAGCAACATTTATGGATTTGGTACAGGAAACAATAATGGTTCGGCACGAACATTCGCTTTGACTTCGTCATAGCCTTCTCGATGATTGGCCATATAAATGAGTGTCCAAGCACTAACCATCGATCCATCCCCAAAGGTACAAACATCCGATGCATTGCCGTTGGTTTCTTGAAATCCACCACTGACTGCAAAACCAATGGCGGTTCCGCCCAAATGCTGGCAAACATTATAAGCAGGATTTTGTGCGGTTCCTTGAAATAAAGGCGAGTTTTCATCGATTTCGGGCAAGGTTTTCATGTAGGTTGCCGCAATGCTTGGTTTTAACGATGCAAAAGCTTGAAGACCAATCGTTAACTGCCCGTTGTCTTTTTTGAACACGCAAAAAGGCAATGATGTGCCTTCTAAAGTACCGTTTTGGGTGCTGTAGGTTGCGACCATCGGAGTGACCGTGCCGTTTTTTTCTTGGCAATAGGTGGCCCAATCGTTGGTTGCAAAAGCCATGTTTTGGATTAAAAACAAGCAAGATAAAATCATTGAATGATGGCTAAACCCCATGATGGCTGTCCTTAATTTAAAAGTACTGATGGTTAAAGTTTAGTACAAAAATGCGTTTTTTTAAAACATGCTGTTATTTTCATTCATTTAGGACTAAAATGGTACTCGATTATTTTGATGAAGGATGGTATCATGCGCATCAGCAAAATGGCCGATTATGGAACGGTTGTGATGGTTTATTTGGCAAAACACACGGATGTTTTATCCACAGCACGTGATATTGCCCACCAAACGCATCTTAACCTGCCAACGGTCAGTAAAATTTTAAAGCGCTTAACGTCCGCCGGTTTATTAATATCTGTACGGGGCGCGTTGGGTGGGTATCAATTGCAGCGTGATGCAACAACCATTAGTGTTGCTGATATTGTCGCTGCATTAGATAACGTGTCGGGATTAACCGAATGCAGTTTGCAGCCCAATGTTTGTGCTTTGCAATCGGTGTGTGATGTTCAGGGGCATTGGCGCTCAATTAGCCATATTATTGCCGAAGCTTTGCGTGGTGTGCGTCTTGATGTTTTGGCAAAACCAGTAAAGCCTATGACTGTTGGAGTAAATCGTGGGTAAATCAAACAATCAAATTGATGCGCTGATGGAGCGGGAATACCAACATGGTTTTGTCACCGAGTTGGAAACAGACACCTTTCTTCCCGGTCTTGATGAAACCGTCATCAGACGCTTGTCTGCCATTAAAGGCGAGCCTGAATTTTTGTTGGAATGGCGTTTGTCGGCATTTAAATTGTGGCAAACCATGACGCCACCTGAATGGTCTAGTGTGGTTCATCCACCCATAGATTTTCAAAACATGTCTTATTATTCAGCGCCCAAACAAAAGACTGACGCTCCAAAAAGTTTGGATGAGGTCGATCCTGAATTGTTGCGTACCTATGAAAAACTGGGTATTCCGTTGCGTGAACAAGAAATGTTGGCCGGTGTTGCCGTCGATGCGGTGTTCGATAGTGTGTCGGTGGCCACGACATTCAAGGCCAAATTGGCGGAAAAAGGGGTTATTTTTTGTTCTTTTTCTGAAGCCGTTCGTGAGCATCCAGAATTGATTCGGCAATATTTGGGATCGGTGGTGCCGGTTCGCGATAATTTTTATGCAGCGCTTAATTCCGCTGTTTTTAGTGATGGTTCGTTTGTGTACATCCCTAAAGGCGTGCGATGTCCCATGGAATTATCAACTTATTTTCGCATTAATGCTGCATCCACCGGACAATTTGAGCGCACGCTGATTGTTGCGGATGCTGATGCTTATGTGTCTTATCTTGAGGGATGTACCGCACCCATGCGCGATGAGCATCAATTGCATGCCGCGGTGGTCGAGCTTGTGGCTTTGGATGGTGCACAAATCAAATATGCAACCGTGCAAAATTGGTACCCCGGTGATAAAGACGGGCTTGGCGGTATTTATAATTTTGTGACCAAACGCGGTGCTTGTCGAGGACGCGGTTCGAAAATATCATGGACTCAAATTGAAACAGGTTCTGCCATCACCTGGAAATATCCCAGTGTGATCTTGCAAGGCGATGATTCTGTTGGTGAGTTTTATTCGGTTGCCGTCACCAACAATCATCAACAGGCGGATACCGGAACCAAAATGATTCATTTGGGTAAAAACACCCGCTCCACGATTATTTCCAAAGGGATTAGTGCTGGCCATTCACACAATGCCTATCGTGGCTTGGTGCGCATTGCGCCCACGGCATTGAATGCACGCAATTACACGCAGTGCGATTCCATGCTGATGGGATCGAAAAGCTCAGCGCATACCTATCCTTACATTGAGGTTAAACAACCCAGTGCCATGGTCGAACATGAGGCCACCACATCGAAAATCAGTGATGAACAATTGTTTTATTGCCAACAACGTGGCATCAACACGGAAGACTCCGTGTCCATGATTGTGAATGGTTTTTGTAAGCAAGTACTTAAAGAATTACCCATGGAGTTTGCGGTGGAAGCAACCAAACTTTTGGGCATTAGTTTAGAGGGGGCAGTTGGATGATGAAACAACAACATTTACTTGAAATCAACAATCTTCAAGTTTCAATTGGTGACACAGCGATTTTAAAGGGGATTGATTTAATCATAAATCCTGGCGAGGTTCATGCCATCATGGGGCCTAATGGCTCAGGTAAAAGCACGCTCTCTAAAGTTCTGGCAGGGCATCCGGCTTATGAAGTGACGGGCGGGCGTATTGTTTATGATGGTATCGATTTGCTGCCTTTATCGCCTGAGGAACGTGCAGAGGCGGGTGTTTTTATGTCGTTTCAGTATCCTGTTGAAATTCCTGGGGTGACCAATATTAATTTTCTTAAAGCATCGGTCAATGCCATTCGAAAAGCACGTGGACAAAAAACCATGGATGCGGTGGAGTTTTTAAGTTTTATTCGCGGTCTTTGTAAAAATTTAGCGATGGATGAGAGTTTTTTGTATCGAAACATCAACGAAGGTTTTTCAGGTGGCGAGAAAAAACGCAATGAAATGGTTCAAATGGCAGCACTTGAGCCAAAACTTTCTATTCTGGATGAAACCGATTCCGGTTTGGATATTGATGCATTAAAAACCATAGCTCAAGGCGTGAATGCCATGCGCGCGCCTTCCCGGGCCATTATTTTGGTCACGCATTATCAGCGTTTGTTGAATTATATCGAGCCTGATGTCATTCATGTTTTATCCAATGGGCGCATTGTTAAATCAGGTGATAAATCATTGGCGTTAACGTTGGAAGCCAAAGGTTATGGTTGGTTGGATGAAGTGGAGCAGGCATGACCCATTCACTTGCGCACTATCTTCATCTTGGTTTAAACCATACCGATTTACCTTGGCTCCAATCACTCCATCAAGAGGCATGTTTGGATTTTAAACGGCTTGGATTTCCAACGCGTCATCATGAGTCTTGGAAATACACGCGATTGGATGGTTTTTTGGCATTGGAATCATTGTCTTTGGCTTTAGACAGTGTATCGGTGGTGGATGTTCCAAAAGGCGTGATGGTGATGCCTTTGATGCAGGCCTGTTACGAACATCCTGAAAAAATTCAACCCTATTTGGCGCAATTGTTAACCCATGAACATGGGTTGACGGCCATGAATACGGCGTTGTGGAATCAAGGATTTTTTGTGTATGTTCCCAAAGGGGTTCAATGCACAGAGCCGTTGTGGATTCGTCATCACATAAACCATGAGCAAAATTTTTCGGTGGTCCGGCATTTGGTGGTGGCAGAAGAAGGCAGTACGCTTCAAGTGATTGAAGATTTTAACGGGGATGAAGCTTTTTCTTATGCAACCAATACCGTGACTGAGGTGATGTTAAAACCCAACGCAAAAGTATTGCATTACCGATGCCAACACGAAGGCATGGCGGCGTTTCATTTTGGACAGACGGTGGCGTATCAGCAACAAAACAGTCATTTTGAAAGCCATGTGCTTAATGTTGGTGGACTTTGGGTGCGAACCGATTTAACCATCAAAATGCAGGAACCCCACGCCAAATGTGTTTTAAATGGAATTTATGTGGCCGAAGGCGCGCAACACATGGATCATCATACCGAGGTTATTCATGAAGTCTCGGACTGTGAAAGTCACCAAGATTATAAAGGCATTGCCAATGCTCATGCTCGCGTGGTGTTTGATGGTCAGGTCAAAGTGTTAAGAAATGCGCAACGCACCAAAGCGCATCAATCCAATAAAAATTTGTTGTTGTCCAATCATGCCGAGGTCGACACCAAACCTCAATTAAACATTGATGCTGATGATGTGATTTGCACTCATGGAGCCACGGTTGGTCAATTGGATGAAGACGCATTGTTTTATTTAACCACGCGAGGTATTACAAGGCGTGATGCAACACATTGTTTGATTCAAGCGTTTTTACATCAAAATGTACAACAATTAACGCATCCTGCGCTGATGACATGGATGAACGAATGGTTACAAACTCATTTGGGGTGAAGCAATGACACAGTCAATGGCGCATAAAAATTGGGATGTTGAGGCAATTCGAAAAGATTTCCCCTTGTTGCAACGCGAAGTTCATGGATATCCCTTGGTGTATTTTGACAACGCTGCCACCACCCAAAAGCCCAATGTGGTTCTTGAGTCTATGGATCATTATTATCGTTATGAAAATGCCAATGTGCATCGCAGCGTGCATGATTTGGGTGCCCGTGCGACCGAGCAATACGAGCAATCGCGTGAAAAAATCAAATGGTTCATCAACGCCCATTCGGTACAAGAATGTATTTTTGTTCGAGGGGCGACCGAGGCCATTAATTTGGTGGCGAATAGCTATGTAACGCCCAGAATCAAGCCAGGTGATGAGATTCTTATCACGCATATGGAGCATCATGCCAATATTGTCCCATGGCAAATGGTGTGCCAAAAGACGGGAGCGGTGCTTAAAGTGGCGCCCATTAGTCTTGAGGGTGAGGTGGATTTAAAAGCATTTGAAGCTTTATTGTCGTCGCGTACAAAATTTGTGGCGATTAATTACGTTTCCAATGCATTGGGCACCATTAATCCTGTGCGACAAATGATTGACATGGCGCACGCGGTGGGTGCCAAAGTATTGGTCGATGGCGCGCAGGCGATTGCGCATTTGCGGATTGATGTGGCGGCTTTGGATTGTGATTTTTATGTGTTTTCTGGACATAAAATGTTTGGCCCCATGGGTATTGGGGTTTTGTGGGGGCGTGAAGCGTTGCTTGATGAGTCCATCCCTTATCAAGGTGGTGGCGAGATGATTGCCCAAGTGACTTTTGAGGCCACGCAATATGCGCCACTGCCCTATAAATTTGAGGCTGGAACCCCGAATGTTGGGGGTGCCATTGGCTTGGCTGCGGCGATTGATTATTTGTCGGCTTTGGATTTTAAAGCATTGATGCAATACGAGGCAATGCTGTTGTCGTATACAGCCGCTGCATTGGAAGCGGTTGGGGGCTTTAATGTGATTGGTACAGCGGCTCATAAAGTACCGGTGGTGTCTTTTGTGCATGGTGGCATTCATGCGCATGATGTGGGCACCATTTTGGATGGTAAAGGAGTCGCTGTGCGAAGTGGGCATCATTGTGCCATGCCGTTGATGGATTTTTATGGGGTTTCGGCAACCACAAGGTTGTCGTTGTCTTTTTATAACACCACGCACGAGATTGATGTGTGCATGAGCGCTCTTCAAACGGCGAAACAAATTTTTGGATGATGATGGATTTACGTGAGCTTTATCAAGAAATCATTATGGATCACAACAAAAACCCTCGTCATCATCATGACATGGCGAGGGCAACCCATCAGGCGATGGGTTTTAATCCTTTGTGTGGTGATAAATTAACCGTTTATGTGAACCTACAAGATGATGTCATCAAGGACATGAGTTTTGTGGGGTGTGGGTGTGCCATCTCGCAGGCTTCGGCGTCGATGATGACGGACGCCCTTTGTGGTAAAACCAAGCAAGAAGCGTTACATCTTTTTAAGAAATTCCACGATCTTTTAACACAAGATGCGCCACCATCAGCAGATTTAGGCGACCAATTGAATGTTTTAATGGGGGTTCGTGCTTATCCGGCTCGCGTGAAGTGCGCGACTTTGGCTTGGCACACCATGGATTCGGCATTAAAAAAAGATGGTTTAACGGCTTCTACAGAATAAAGGTGGTTGGATGTTTGGGTTTAAGAAAAAAACCGATGAATTGAAATACGACGTCATTTTGGCGCTTAAAGGCGTTTTTGATCCCGAAATTCCGGTGAATATTTACGATTTGGGTTTGATTTACGATGTGCGCATTGATGAAGAGCAGCATGTTTGGATTCAAATGACCCTAACCTCACCGGGTTGTCCTGTGGCGCAGACTTTTCCCGGGACGGTTGAGCAAGCGGTGAATCAAGTTGAAGGGGTTTCTGATTGTACGGTTGAATTGGTTTGGGAGCCCACTTGGACGCAAGAGCGTATGAGTGAGGCAGCACGCCTGGAACTGGGGATGTTTTATTAGTGGAATCATCATGGCAACCCTCGGCGAGTTTTGAGGCATTAAAACAACGGGCGCAATGCTTGGCATTGATTCGTGATTTTTTTAACAAGCGTCATTATTTGGAAGTGGACACGCCCGTGATGGCGAAATTTGGCGTGACGGATGTTTATTTATCCAATATTAAAGCCACTTTTCGTAACAAACCTTATTGTCTACAAACTTCACCAGAATACCACATGAAGCGTTTGCTTGCCGCAGGAAGTGGGCCTATTTTTCAATTGGCCAGGGTGTTTCGAGATGATGAATTGGGGCGTTGGCACAATCCAGAATTCACCCTACTGGAGTGGTATCAATTGGGCGTGGATCACCATGAGATGATGATTGAAGTGGATGCTCTGCTACAATTGATTTTAAAATGTGCGCCTCTAGTGAAAAAGACGTATCAAGATGTTTTTCAAGAGCATTGCGATGTTGATCCCTTGATGACGGATGTGGATGCTTTAAAAAAAATGTTGATGCGCTTTGGCTTACATGGGGTTTTGGATGATGATGAAACGGATGTTGATGTTTATTTGTTTTTGTTGATGAGTCATGTGGTGGAGCCCGCATTGGGGCGATTACCTTATCCTGTTGCGGTGTATGATTTCCCAGCCAGTCAGGCCTCGTTGGCAAAAGTTCATGGTGATGTGGCAGCGCGTTTTGAAGTGTATTATCAAGGGGTGGAGCTTGCCAATGGATTTTATGAATTAACTGATGTGGCGCTTCAAAAGCAGCGTTTTGATGAAGACAATCAAAAAAGACAACGGCAAGCAAAGCCCACCGTTTTTGCAGATGTATTTTTATTGGAAGCCATGCGGCATGGGTTGCCCTCTTGTACGGGTGTTGCCTTAGGTGTGGATAGGCTTTTGGCGCTAGCGCTCGGGGTGGGATCGATTGCCCAGGTGATGGCGTTTGATTTTGCCAGGGCTTGATGCAATTAAATGATCACGAAATTAGTCTTGCTAATTCACTTACCAAATAAAATGGAATCGACATAATGGGTTGCTCAGCGTTCAATGGTAATGCAGAGATTCGAATTCCAAATGCACTTTGATGTTCGCGCATAAAAAGATGCAACGATTTCATCCTTCCAGTGCTGCCTGATTTGACCTCAATAGGCACAATTTGACGATGGATTGCCGTGACATAATCAATTTCAGCTGTACTTCCTCTAGCGTCACGAGACCAATAATAGGTTTGTGCTTCCAAATAAGGATCGTGATGAACCAATAATTCTTGCCCCACAAACTGCTCCATGAGTGCGCCATGTTGAACGTCAATGGAACTTTTTTCCATCATTAAATAAGGCTCGTATTCAACCACCGAAGACACCAACCCAACATCAAGAAATAACAATTTAAATCGATGTTCATGAGTTAAGGCGTGCAAGGGCAATCCTGTTGCATTGGTGGAAAAGACTCGATGAATCAACCCCGCTTTGGATAAATAATCCAGTGCTTCTTTTAAATCTCGAGATTGAATGTCGCGGGCAACATCAACATAGCGAAATTGCTGTGCGATGATGTCGGGTGTTTTGGTGAATAATAGTTCTAAATATTTATGTTTGGTTCTATTTGCATATTTACCAAAGTCGCCGCGGTAGGTTGCAAGAATGGAGGTTTGCATGCGTTTGGCGAAAAGAATGCTGTTGGTTTCAACGTATTGTTGTATCACCGCAGGCATGCCGCCAAGGATACAATACAAACGAACGTATTCTAAGAGTTTATCATGCACAACACTTGGAATATTGGATTTCCAGGAGATGGATTCAATCAATGCGATGAGCTTATCTTGCCCAAGCGCCCATAAAAATTCTTTAAAAGACATGGGCTTCATGTGTAAATATTGAACTCTACCCACGGGCATGCGAAAGTCTTTGGATTGCAAAGCAAATTCAAGTAACGAACCGGCAGCAATGACATGCAATTCGGGCATTTTTTCTTTAAAATAGC
>CAISSD010000180.1 GCA_903887975.1 uncultured Legionellaceae bacterium
CGCTTGTTGAAGCTTCGCCATTAAAGAGCTCATCAACGCTTTTTGTGCGGCAATTTGTTCATCGCGCGCACCCAAATGTGCCAAATCAAGATTGGCTTCATACATGGCTTTTTCTGCAACAGCATTTAAATACTGCTCTTTAGCACCATCCACAGCATCAAGCTCAACGGCTTTGCGCTTAAAAAGCGTAACATTTCGTTGATAGCGTATTTTTGCCAAATTAATTTTCGCATCTGATTGTGCAATTTGCGCCTCAATGGCCATGATTTCAGGTTTTCTTTTGGGCAAGTTCAAATCCAAAAGCGTGTGATCGCCTTGTTTTAATAGCGCTTCTGCCTCATCAATGCCAAACGATTGGGGTGCTTCATCAAGAACAGCCAGAACATCGTCTTTTTTAACCGTCTGACCACGGTAAACCAAAAGCTTCATAATCTTACCTGAATAAGGCGATGCCATGTAAAGCAATTCGCTTTCAACATAGCCCTGAAAATGATGTTTTTTAGTACCGCAACCCAGCAAAAGAAAAGCCCTGGTGCAAACAAAAAGAGACTTAAGGTTCATGAGCGTCATATGATTTCATGTCATGTTATCCAGTATATACTCGTTTTAATCTGGATAATCAACAGTTACAAAATTGACAATAACAAACGCATCGACTAAAAATTAAAAATGTCACTATAAATAGAGCATTAAATATGTCGTACAAAAATTTTGATCCATTTCAATTGGATAAATTAAAACAAAAAGCACTTTATTATGAGTACAGTACCGCAGCAAACCCAATTGGCTCAGGTTTTATCAGCAAAGTACCCTTTATTTCTTTTCCAAGTCATTTGCATGAGAGCGGACTTACAGAAATCATTCCCCTTGATGTCAGCAAATCATTGGGATGCCCTTATCCCGCAACAAGCCCAGCACTTCTTGCGAATTTTGTTCGCATCAAATCTGGAGAAAACATTAAAACAAAAATTAATGCAACATCTCATCTATTTTATGTGATACGGGGCAACGGCCGCACTAAAATTGATACTGACCTTATTCCTTGGAGCGCTGGGGATTTTTTTGTACTGCCATACCACTCTGTGGCGATTCATACCGCCGATACAGACAGTGCATTATATTATGTTCATGATGAACCACTTTTAAATTATTTAGGCGCCAAAGGATGTATTAAAAAGTTTGAACCAACTCTATACCCCCATGATATCGTTCAAGCTGAATTAACAAAAATTGAAGCGGCAAAAGACGCCAGAACAAAAAATCGCATGAGCGTTCTTTTGGCCAATAAAGATCTTCCTCAAACGCGGACCATCAGTCATGTTCTTTGGGCAATGTTTGGGGTATTACCTGCCAACGATGTACAATTACCTCATCGACACCAATCTGTTGCCTTGGATTTTGTAGTAGAGTGCCAACCCGGTTGCTATACGCTTATTGGCGAAAAAATCGATGATTGCGGTAACATTATAAACCCCATACGTGCGGATTGGACACCATTTTCAGCATTTATTACGCCACCTGGATATTGGCATTCACACCATAATGAATCAGGTGCAAGGGCACATGTTA
>CAISSD010000181.1 GCA_903887975.1 uncultured Legionellaceae bacterium
CTGATGAGAAAACAAGAGCTGCATCCAACGACGGCTGTTTTGAATCGCAAACAAAAAAATCAAGCCAAAAAATCACGCGCACAAGCTTTATCTTGGCTGACACAGCGATTTCCCGATGTCTTTAATACCGAAACAACCATTCGCCCACTTAAAATTGGCATTATGGCCGATTTGTTTGCTTATGCGGAAGAAGCCAATGCAGCGGGTGTGTCTCGCAGTAAATTACGCGAAGCATTGGTGATTTTTACCCGACGTATTGATTATTTAACGTGTCTTAAAGCGCGTGAATGGCGGGTGGACTTGCTGGGTCAACCGGTTGCTGTTGTGACTGAAGAAGAGGCCAATCAGGCCATGTTGAAAATTAAAAAACGCATTGAAAAAAGCATTAAGAATGCGCGTCGCGTTGTGGAAGAGGCCCCCATTGTGGTTGCCAATGCAGCACCCGATTACGCCGCACTTTATGCTGAGCGTAATGCGTCGTTACAACAAGTGCCACATTATGCCGCGACCAAACCACAAAAAACGCCAGCGTCGGTGGTGATTAAACACAAACCAACACGGGCTTTTGATCCCCAAGCCGTTGCGCGATTAAAAGAAAAATTGGGTTTATCCCAGGCAACGCTCCTCAAGGATGGCAACAGCCGGTAGGGTTTTTCCTTCTAAATATTCAAGAAAGGCGCCACCACCGGTGGATACATATGAAATATGATCGTTTAAATCGTACTGATCAATCGCAGCCAATGTATCCCCACCGCCGGCGATGCTAAAGGCATCACTGTTGGCAATGGCTATGGCCAATGCTCGGGTCCCATAGGCAAATTGTGGCAGCTCAAAAACACCCACGGGACCATTCCAAAGAATGGTGTTGGCATGATTTAAGATATCAATATAATGCATGACGGTTTCAGGACCAATGTCTAAAATCATATCGTCACTTGCAACATGGGCCAATGTTTTATTGTACGCAGGGCAGCTTTCGGTTAAAGATTTACCAACCACCACATCGGTGGGTAATTCAATTTGGCATCCGGTGCTTTCGGCCAGTGCCAAAATTTCGTTGGCTTCATCCAATAAATTTGCTTCAAACAGTGAATGACCAATTTCGTGACCTTGCGCTTTTAAAAAAGTATTGGCAATCCCACCACCAGGGATCAAAATATCCACTTGAGCAACCAATTTTTTAAGCAAAGATAATTTAGACGATACTTTGGCTCCACCCACAATGGCAATGATGGGTTTTTTAGGTGCTTTAAGCACGCGATGCAGAGCCTCTAGTTCTCTGACGAGCAAAGGGCCTGCAACCGCAATGGGTGCATATTTTGCCACGCCACAAGTTGAGGCTTGTGCACGATGTGCTGTTCCAAAGGCATCCATGACAAAAATATCACATAAAGCAGCCAATTTTTTTGATAAAATTTCGTCATTGGCCTTTTCACCAGGATTAAATCGTACGTTTTCACAAACCACCAACTCACCAGGATTGACCTCAACGCCATTTAAATAATCATCAACAAAACGCACGGGCTCTGATAATTCTTGTGCAAGATAATCGGCAATTGGTTGCAATGAATACTTGGGATCGGGGACACCTTCGGTGGGGCGTCCAAGATGGGATAAAACAATCACGGCGGCTTTGGCGGCTAATGCAGCCTTAAGGGTTGGCAGTGCGGCGCGCAATCGTTGATCACTGGTGATCATCCCGTCTTTGATGGGAACATTAAGATCTTCTCGAATCAAAACACGTTTGTGAAAAAGATCCAGTTCAGTCATTTCGGCTAATTTCATGTGTTGCTCCTAAAAAGACATCATATGCTGGGCGGTATCAAGCATTCGGTTGGAAAAACCCCATTCATTGTCATACCATGCAATGACTTTAACCAGTTGACCCATGACTTTGGTTTGGGTGGTATCAAATGTTGCTGAAGCGGGATCGTGATTAAAATCACAAGAAACCAGAGGCTCTTCACAAATTTTAAGAACATTATTTTGTGCTTGACGCATGATCTGATTGACTTCATCAACATTGGTTTCACGTTTGGCCATAAACGTTAAATCAACGGCCGAGACATTGAGTGTTGGGATGCGCATGGCAAAACCATCGAGCTTTCCTGCCAAATCAGGTAAGACCAAACCAAGGGCTGCGGCAGCGCCGGTTTTGGTTGGAATGATGGATTGTGTTGCAGAGCGGGCTCGATGTAAATCCTGATGATGGCCATCCAACAACAATTGATCTTTGGTGTAGGCATGGATGGTGTTGACCAAACCCTGTAAAATGCCAAGGTGCTCGTGCAATGGTTTAACCACAGGGGCCAAACAATTCGTGGTGCAGGAAGCATTGGAAACAATGACATCCGTTTGTTTTAGTAGGTCATGATTGACACCATAAACAATGGTGGCATCAACATCTTTTCCAGGGGCAGAAATTAAAACTTTTTTGGCGCCCGCTTGGATGTGTTGCATGGCGGATGTTCGATCGGTTAATCGACCAGTACATTCAAGCACCACATCAATATTGAGAGCACCCCATGGCAATTGGGTGGCATCTCGATTACTGGTGATTAAAATGGATTGCCCGTCAATCACCAGGTGATCGTTGTTGATGGTCACGGGAAAACCAAATCGTCCATGTGTGGAATCATAACGTGTTAGATGCGCTGTTGATTGAATGCCTCCTGATACATCATTAATAGCAACCAATGTGAATTCGTGTTGACGTTGGTACTCGTATAGCGAGCGTAAAATACAACGTCCAATGCGGCCATAGCCGTTAATTGCAATGCGTAATGCCATGAGTTTCTCCAGAAAGCTTTACCAATGATTTAATGCGGGCGACTGTTTGCTCCATGGTGAGGTTAAGGTGTCGATAAACATCAGGAGCAGGTGCTGATGCTCCAAATTCATCAATACCCATAACCGCGCCATCCAAACCAACAAATCGGTACCAATAATGAGTTGCCCCTGCTTCAATGGCCAAGCGACAACGTATGTCGTTGGGTAAAATGTGTTGTTGATGGTCATCATCTTGGGCTAAAAATTGTTCTGCACAAGGCATGGACACAACCCGAGCGTGTATCCCTTCCCTCAAAACTTGTGCCGCGCTCTCCAGTGCAATGGTAACTTCTGAGCCGGTTGCAATCAAGATGATGTCGGGTTTTTTTTCTGAGTCTTTGAGGATGTATCCCCCGCGACCAATCATTTGCGCTTCTTCAAAAGTTCTTGATATCACGGGTAAGGCTTGTCGGGATAACACGATACAGGATGGTCCTCGATGGTTTTCGATGGCCATTTTCCAGGCCACTGCTGTTTCTAAGGCATCAGCAGGGCGCCACACGTGCATGTTGGGTGTCATTCTGAGCATGTTGATGTGTTCGATGGGTTGATGCGTGGGGCCATCTTCGCCCAAGCCAATTGAATCATGGGTTAGGACATAAATAACACGTTGATGCATCAGGGCACTCATGCGCATGGCATTGCGTGCATAATCAGAGAACACCAAAAATGTACCGCCGTAAGGGATAAAACCACCATGCAGTGCTAATCC
>CAISSD010000182.1 GCA_903887975.1 uncultured Legionellaceae bacterium
CGTGATGAGCTTGGCGCGTGTTAAAACGACACCATCTTCCAAATCTAGGGGTTTATCTTGCGCTGAGGACGATTTTAATAAGGCAAGGCCAATCGATTGTGCCATTTCATGAAGTGCCCCACCTTGGCCTTGCAATGCCACAGGCAGCAAACCATATCGATTGATGAGTTCGCATAGCGCTTTAAAATCAATGGATTGAATGTTTGAACAATCCAAAACCACCGGTGTTCGTTCAAATAAACGCGGTGCTTTGGCCACCACTTCTTTAAGCTGTTGTTCAATCGTTACAAGATTTTCGTCCAAAATTTGTAACACGGTTAAGGTGTATAGTCTACCTTTTAACCGAAAAGCTTCTGTTTTATCAAGGATATCGTTCATAGTTCACATAAAAGTTGTATCTTCATCATTGAAAGGTATACTAACACGCAAGAAAAAATAACAGAAAGTTCTGCACATGGAGAAATTGTGGTTCAAGCATTATCCACATGGTGTACCCCATCAAATCAATCCCGATGCTCACGCATCGTTGATGGATTTATTTGAACAATCGTGTCAAGATCACACGCACAATAAAGCTTATTCAAGCCATCAAACCACCATTTCATTCGATGAATTAAATACTTTAAGTTTGCGCTTCGCATCGTATTTACAAGGGTTAAACCTCAGTAAACACGCGCGCATTGCCATCATGCTGCCAAACTGCTTGCAATACCCCATTGCTTTGTTTGGAATCTTGCGGGCGGGATTTATTGTGGTGAACACCAACCCACTGTACACCACCAGCGAAATCACACATCAATTAAACGACTCTGGGGCAGAAGTCATCATCATACTGAACCACGTCGCCCATGCATTAGAAGCATCATTGCCCAATTTACCCCACCTAAAACACATCATCATCACCGAATTTGGCGATGGCTTTCCTTTTTTCAAACGGATGGCATTTAATTGGGTCTTGCGTTTTATTAAAAAAGTTGTGCCTAACTACCATCTTCCAACAGCCAAAAATTACATTGATGTCTTAAAACTTGGGGCAAACTTACCCTATACTCGGCCCATACTAAACCATCAAAGTATTGCATTCATTCAATACACTGGTGGCACAACGGGCGTTGCCAAGGGTGCCGTATTAACCCATGGCAATATGGTGGCCAATGTTCAACAAGCAGCCTCCTGGATAGCCCCTCTAGGATTTAATACCAATGACACCATCATCACAGCCCTGCCGCTGTATCATATTTTCTCGTTAACCGCCAATTGCCTGACTTTTTTAATGCTTGGTGCACGCAACATCTTAATCAGCAATCCCAGAGACATTAGTGCGTTTATTAAAAGCATCAAACATTGTGGTTTAACCGCCATTACTGGTGTTAATACGCTTTTTAATGCCCTCATGAATCACAAAGATTTTGTGAACATTGATTTTTCAAGACTTAAACTAACTTTATCAGGTGGCATGGCATTGCATCATCATGTTGCCGAACTTTGGCAAACGCGCACTCATGCACCCATTTTAGAAGCCTATGGATTAACCGAAACCAGCCCAGCGGTGACCATTAATCCCATGGATCTCAAACGCTTTAATGGCAGCATTGGCTTGCCACTACCGTCTACCGATGTTTCTATTCGTGATGACGAAGGTCAAGAAGTTCCCATTGAGACACAAGGAGAATTGTGTGTCAAAGGCCCTCAGGTGATGGCGCAATATTGGAAGCGTCCTGATGAAACTGCATTGGTATTTTACCCCGATGGCTTTTTAAAAACAGGTGATATCGCACGCATGGATCATGAAGGATTTATTTATTTGGTGGATCGCAAAAAAGATATGATTTTGGTTTCAGGCTTTAATGTTTATCCCAACGAAGTTGAACATGTGATTGGACTGATGCCCGAAGTACTTGAAGTGGGCGTTATTGGTGTTCGTGATGAACAAGGTGATGAGCGGGTTAAAGCCTGCATTGTCAAACGCGACCCCAATCTTACTGAAGCTCAAGTTAGAGCGCATTGCAGAAAACATTTAACAGGCTATAAAGTGCCGAAAATCATTGCATTTTATGATGAATTACCCAAAACAAACGTGGGTAAAATTTTGCGCCGAGCGTTAAAATAATAAAATCCACATCCACAATCCATAACCCACATTGGCATTAAATGCTTGAAGTGGGTTTTTGGTTAACCAATACTGCTGCGCCACCAACCATGCCACCCCCAACAACCACCCCACATAAAAAAACCACGAAAACCCCAATGACCAGGCCAAAATCAACCACAAGCCATGCGCCATAAATTGCAATCCGGCCACCACAAAAGGCGCGCAAGGCGAAAACAAAATCGCTGTAGAGTGAACACCAATCTTGCGATCATCCTCCTCATCCATCATCGCATACGAGGTGTCATAACCCAAAACCCACAAAAAATTAATCGCAAACAACAACCATGTTTCTTGAGTGATGGCACTATTCGATGCCGAATACGCCATAAAAATACCCATGGAAAACGCCAACCCCAAAATCAATTGCGGTGCTTGTATCCAGCGTTTGGCAAAAGGATAACTCATCATCAACATCAAAGCTAAACTGGCTTCAAACCAACACCAATAAGGTAATTGCCATAAAATCAATGCAGCAGGAATGAGTAAAACCAACATCAAACACAAGGCTTGAAATCGATGAAGTCGACCACTGGCCAACGGTCGCGCTCTGGTGCGTGCAACATGCTTGTCAATCGATTGATCCGCCATATCGTTCATCACGCAACCCGCAGAGCGCATCAGCCAGCTTCCCAACAAAAAATAAACCATCAACGGCCAGTGGGGTCGCCCATGGTTGGCCAACCACAGCGCCCAAGCGGTTGGAAACCACAACAATAAAAAACCAACCGGTTTATGTCCCCGAAGCAACGCCCAATATGCATTCATGCAAAACACTCCAATCCTGGCAACAAGATTTCAAAAAGATAAAATGGATACTGCTCTTGTA
>CAISSD010000183.1 GCA_903887975.1 uncultured Legionellaceae bacterium
ATTCGTTTGTGCTTCTGTAAGAATTAATGTTTTCATGCCTCATAGCATGATCCCATTAAAAATATTTTCAAGTACTTTTTTGGATATTTACCGAAAACTCATTGGCGAGACGTATATATCGACTGCTTGAAGTATTCCAACAAATCATGTCTGTTCCTTATCTAAAAGATCGCTTGGTTTTAAAAGGCGGTACAGCACTCAATCTTTTTTGCTTCGAACACCTGCCAAGGCTTTCTGTTGATATTGACCTCAATTATATTGGTGCTCTTTCCCGAGAAAAAATGCTAGAAGAAAAGCCAATGATCATCGATGCCATTCAACAAATTATGTTGCAAAATCAGTTTGAACGACATCGTGCGCCGATGATGCATGCTGGCGGGAAGATGAAGGTATCGTGTCACCCGAACTGATAACCAATGACAACGAATTGGCAAAAAAAATGGTATCTCACCCAGCTATAAACTGGGTTATCAAGCAGCGTTAAATATTGCTTAACATTCTGTTAGATTCCCTTCCCGGGAATCTAACAGAATAAAAAGGTCATTGTTAACCCCAGTTCGGAGTTATTTAGTCGGTATGTTAAACGAATGCTTTGCTTCACTTCTGCAAAAGCTTCATGGAATGGATTAATGACTAAATTAAATTCCTCTGGAACCATCACCGAGGAGATCTTCACGACCAAATAATTTTTTGGTGTATATGGTGTATAAAAGTAATTTGAATTTTATGTTCAAATCTTCTTAAACACCAGGCTTCCATTTGTTCCACCAAAACCCAATGAATTGCTAAGTGCATAATCAATTCGACGTTTTTGTGGTGTGTGCGCAACATAATTCAGATCGCACCCTTCATCAGGATGATCCAAATTGATCGTTGGCGGTGCCACCTGATCTTTTAATGCTAAAATACTAAAAATCGCCTCAACAGCGCCGGCTGCACCCAATAAATGCCCGGTCATGGATTTGGTCGAACTTACTGCCAAATCATAAGCATGCGCACCAAAAAGCCGTTTAATGGCTTTGGTTTCATTCAAATCATTCAAATACGTCGACGTACCATGTGCATTGATGTAGTCTATGGCTTTGGGCTCAATACCCGCATCACGAAGGGCAATGTCCATCGCACGCGTTGCGCCATCGGCATCTTCATCAGGTGCGGTGATGTGATAAGCATCGCCCGACATTCCAAAACCAACCAATTCGGCATGAATGCGCGCCCCACGAGCAACAGCATGCTCATAAGACTCCAACACCAAAATACCTGCACCTTCACCCATGACAAAGCCGTCTCGATCTTTATCCCAAGGTCTGGAGGCTTTTTCCGGCGCATCATTTCGTTTTGAAAGCGATCGAACCGCCGAAAAGCCTGCCAAACACAGTGGTGTACAGGTCATTTCTGCACCACCAGAGATCATCACATCCGCATCACCATACGCAATCATGCGGGCAGCCAAACCAATGTTGTGCGTCCCGGTTGTACAAGCCGTCACCACAGAAATATTGGGCCCTTTTAATCCATGACGAATGGAAATTTGACCAGCGAGCATGTTGATGATGCCGGCTGGAATAAAAAAAGGTGATACTTTTCGTGGGCCGCCCAAAACCAATTTGTCTTGATTGTTGGTGATGGTTTGTATGCCACCAATACCCGCTCCTGCTGCAACACCCGCTCTTAAAGAAGATACCTCATCTAATTTAAGACCAGCATCTCGCATTGCTTCATCAGCGGCAGCCATGCCATATTGAGTAAACACATCCATTTTTTTAGCGTCTTTATGTTCAAAATAGCGCTCGGGATCAAAGTTTTTAACTTTGGCCCAAATTTTGGTTGAATAATCGGAAGTATCAAACCCCTCCACACAACCAGCGCCACTTTCGCCATTTAAAATGGCACGCCATGACGACGCAACATCCAAACCAACAGGGGTCAACATCCCCATGCCAGTCACAACAACTCGACGTTTACCCAAAGTATTCTCCAAGCCCATTATTCGCTTTCTAGATTCGATGTAATGTAGTCAATAGCCTGTTGAATGGTGGTGATTTGTTCCGCTTTCTCATCAGGAATTTCGGTTTCAAATTCTTCTTCCAACGCCATAACCAATTCCACTGTGTCTAAAGAATCAGCACCCAAATCATCAACAAATGATGCATCGTTTTTAAGCTCTTCTTCTTTAACACCCAATTGCTCTACCACAATTTTGCGAACGCGATCTGCTATTGTACTCATAAATTGTCTTTCCTTTTCCGATTAATAAAAATACCCATCATAGCGCAAATGTGACCCATTACGCCATATACATTCCACCATTCACGTGCAAAGTATTACCGGTGATGTAACCCGCTTTATCCGATGCCAAAAACAACACCGCTTGTGCAACATCGTCGATTGTACCCAGCCGTTTCATAGGAATTCGTTTTAACAATTCGTCTTTGACCATATCAGGCAATGACGCGGTCATGTCGGTGTCAATAAATCCTGGAGACACGACATTCACCGTAATGCCTCGACTGGCAATTTCTTGCGCCAAAGATTTTGAAAATCCAATCACACCTGCTTTGGCTGCAGTATAATTGGCTTGACCTGCATTACCGCTGGAGCCAACAATCGATCCAACGGTGATGATGCGCCCAAAACGCGCCCTAAACATTGGCTTTAAGCACGCTTTGGTCATGCGAAAAATTGCATTCAAATTGGTTTCAATAACGCTGTACCAAGCCTCATCGTCCATACGAAGCACCAAATCATCTTGCGTGATGCCGGCATTATTCACCAAAATCGATGGCGACTTGTCTTTGGCCATTAAATCAGCCATCACTGCATCAATATGTTCTTTGTTGGTGACATCCAAGACCACACCATGGCCTTCAAGGTTCGCTTCTTTAAAATAGGCATCAATGCGATGGGCACCATCTGATGAGGTTGCCGTGCCAACAACATAAGCACCGGATTCTCCCAGCAATTGGGCAATGGCTCGCCCAATGCCTCGGCTGGCGCCAGTGACCAATGCCACCTGTTGATTTAATAGGGTCATAACAACAATCCTTGATTGATAAAATCATTAATTTGGTTGCGCACCAAATCAACCACACCGTGCTGCACTTGCAGTATGGCTTGTTCAATGGCGTACTCGAATGCACGCGCATCCGCACTGCCGTGACTTTTAATCACAACGCCATTCAAGCCCAACATGCTTGCGCCATTATAACGAGCCGGATCCATACGATTTTTTAGATGAGCCAAACAGGGCTTGGCCATCAATCCAACCACTTTATGCCACCAACTTTTGGTGAATGATTCTTTAAGGACCGACAACATGAGTTTGGCCAAACCCTCGCTGGCTTTAAGCGCCACATTGCCCACAAATCCATCACACACCACCAAATCGACCTCGCCAGAATAAAAATCATCACCTTCAACATAACCCACATAATTCATGATGCTGCATTCTGAGAGCATGTGTGCCGTTCGTTTGACTTGATCATTACCCTTGATTTCTTCAACACCAATGTTTAACAGCGCAATTTTAGGTCGGGCTTTGCGATCCAATGCTTGAACCAAAGCCGACCCCATCACCGCAAATTGAAACAAATGTTCTGCACAAGAATCGACATTAGCCCCCAAATCCAACACACGCGTTCGCCCGCGGTGAGTGGGTAATTCGGCAATAATGGCCGGTCTATCAATACCGGACATGGTCTTTAAGACAAAACGCGCCGTTGCCATCAAAGCACCAGTATTGCCAGCACTCACGCATGCACTGGCCACGCCATCTTTGACTTGATTCAGCGCAACACGCATTGAGGAATCTTTTTTGGTGCGAAGCGCATGCGAAGGCAGCTCATCCATCTCCACCACTTGCGTGGTATGAACAAGTTTTAGCTGTCGATGCGACGATAAACCATGTTTTTTTAAATAGCGAAGCATTTGTTGTTCATCACCAACCAACAACAAATGTAAATTAGGATTGCGACGTATGGCATTGATGCAAGCAGGGATGATCACAGAAACACCATGATCACCACCCATTGCGTCAATGGCAATGCTAAGCTTTGTCAAGAAAATTACTCTTCGTCTTGTATACGAACATCGCCACCAACCACTTTTCGGCCGTGTCTGTCGTATCCATCCGGTGTTAAGTGATGACGCAAATGCGTTTCACCCGTTGTGGCATTCACCGATAATGTGGGCGCACCCAAAGCATCGTGTGAACGTCTCATGTCACGTCGTGAACGTGATTTTTTATTTTGTTGTACTGCCATTGTCCTGCTCCTAAACAATATGGTTTTGCAAGGCGACAATTTTACCTAGTTTTTGTCCCAAATCCAAGTGTTGTGAATAAATAAGTCGGTCGATAAGCCGGGTTCTGTCGTGGACAATCATTCATCTGGGACAAACGTCACCGTTTGCCTCAAGCAACCTACCCGAATCCTGCACGAGTCATGCATGATGACCAAGGTCATCTGGATCCCTATTTGGTCTTGCTCCGAGTGGGGTTTTCCCTGCCACGATTGTTACCAATCGCGCGGTGCGCTCTTACCACACCATTTCACCCTTACCCCAATATCAAAAATATTTGGGCGGTATATTTTCTGTGGCACTTTCCGTGGGCTTTCACCCCCCAGGCGTTACCTGGCACTCTACTCTATGGAGCCCGGACTTTCCTCCCTTAAACACGTTAAGAGCGATTGTCTGACCGACTTAAAACTTTTTTAATTAACCGCGTGTACCAATGAACTCGTCATCAAAGTATCTTTTTAATTTGGTACGCAATGTTCCACGACTGACACCCAAAACTCGAGCAGCTTTAGATTGATTGTAACGCGTCATTTCCATCACTGTACGAAATAAAGGTGCTTCAACTTCTTCAACAATCAATTGATACAAATTTAAATTGGCTGATTTGTGATTAACGGTGGACAAATAGCCTTTAACCGCACGAATCACTTGTTGTGATAAAGCTTCATTGCTCGCTTTTACTTCTACCGCATCGACACTCATTTTTATCTCCAAATGTTCATATAATCAATAAGTTGTATATTTAACCAAGCTCACAGTCAAATACCATGACACGTATCATATCAAATATTGCAAAGAGTGTAAATGTTGTTTTATATGTAGTCATGAAATATTTTATAAAATCACTCTACTGTAAAACTTTCACCACATCCGCATTGACCCGTCTGATTGGGATTTTCAAGGATTAATTTCGCATTCAAGCCTTGCTTGACGTAATCCACCCTCATGCCTTTTAGATAAGGATGACTGGCGGCATCAATACACAAAACATAATCATCCATCAAGCGTTCGACCTTATCATTTTGCTCGGGTATTGTCACATAATCAACGACATATGAATAGCCTGAGCAGCCTGTTTTTTTAACCGACAGACGCAATCCTTTATATTCAGGATTTTTTTGTAAATGAGCCTTAATATGTTGTTGTGCTGATTCACTAAATACCACATCAATCGTTGATGAGGTGCGATGCATCAGAACATTAGTCATCTTTAAATACTCCTCTTAATATAGTTTTAGCCTGATTCACTTCTTCTTGTGTTGTAAAACGACCTAAAGATAAACGCACGGAGCTTTTAGCCCACGTGTCACTAAACCCCATGGCACGCAATACATGCGAGGGTGCAAGACTCGATGCCGAACAAGCCGCTGTTGCGGACATTGCCAAATCAGGACAGGCCTCCATCAGCGCCACACCACTCATCCCTTGAAAACAAACATTCAACGTACCCGCGACGCGCTCAGATACACTTCCATTCAACACAACACCCGGAAGATCGCAAATTCCTGCCCACAACGCATTTCTTAAGGACAAAATTCTTGCGGATTCTTCCTTATATAGCGATTGCGCCAATTCAAACGCCTCACCCATGCCAACAATTTGATGCACCGGCAACGTTCCCGAGCGCAATCCCATTTGCTGACCACCACCAAACAGTTGTGGTTGCAAACGTATGCGTGGTTTTTGTCGAACATACAATGCCCCAACACCTTGAGGACCATAACTTTTGTGTGCAGACAACGACATCAAATCCACGTTGGATGAGGCAACATCCACCGCAACACGACCCACGCTTTGTGCCGCATCGACATGAAACAAAATACCACGATTTTTTAACAATGCACCAATCTGCTCAATATTTTGTACAACACCCGTTTCATTATTCACTTGCATCACCGATACCAAAATGGTATCGGAACGCAATGATCGCTCCAATTCATCCAATGCCAACAAACCATCCGCTTTGGGCTTTAAATACGTGATCTCAAAGCCAAGCCGCGCCAATTGTGCACAAGCATCCAAAACTGCTCGATGCTCGGTTGCCATGGTCACCACATGCTGGCCTTGGCGTTTATAAAAATGTGCAGCCCCCAATAATGCTAAATTATTGGATTCCGTAGCACCTGAAGTCCACACCAAGCCTTCTGGATTTGCACCAATGACGCTTGCGACCTGCCCCCTGGCTTTTGCAATGGCACAGGCCGCAACTTTCCCATAGGCATGTTTTGAGGACGCATTGCCAAAATGTCCCTCTAGTCCCATGTAATACAACATAACTTCCAATACATGAGGATCTAAAGGTGTTGTCGCCATGTAATCAAAATATAAAGGCTTCACATCAATCAACCTCGAGCGACTTTGTCACCTGCGACAAAATGCCACGCAAAATATCAACTTCCAATCGTTCTAGTTTAGCACGATTAAACAAACGGCGCAGACGCTGAAACAAACGTTTGGGATTGGAGGGTTTCAAAAAACCTATCGCAACCAAAACCACACGCAAATGTTCATAAAACTGCTCCATCTCATTCAGTGATGCGGGTTGATTTTTATTTTTTATGGGCTTTGGGTGCAAAGGTTCCATTTGTGATTTAATCTTCAACTCATATGAAATAATTTGCACGGCTTGTGATAAATTAAGAGAGCTGTATTCTGGATTGCATGGAATATGAATGTGATAATGCGCCAGTAACAATTCTTCATTGGTAAGGCCTGCATATTCACGACCAAAAACAATGGCTATTTCGGTATCATCATTGGTTTGCATCACCTGTTCTGCACAGAGGGCTGGCGTGATGTTTTCAAGCGCAATTTTACGACGTCGGGCGCTGGTTGCATAAACCACATGGCAGCCTTGCAATGCATCAGACAAATTTCTCGTCACCACGGCCTGTTGTAAGACATCATCAGCACCAGCCGACAGCTCAATAGCCTGTTGATGCGGAAAACATTTGGGCTGAACCAAATAAAGACGGGTGAAGCCCATGTTTTTCATCGCACGTGCTGTTGAACCAATGTTACCGGGGTGTGAGGTTTCCACCAATACAATTCGGATGGAATTTGCTTTAATCATGTGCTAGACTCCGAGGTTTTTTGACGAGCAAGCATCCATGCAACCGATTTTAAATATAGCCATTCATGCCGCGCGCCAAGCTGGTGACATCATTTTGCGACATATTGAACTCATTGATCGCATTAAAGTCAATAGCAAAGGCGTTAATGATTTTTTTTCTGAAGTTGATGTGAAGGCCGAACAAGCCATCATCCAAACCATTCATAAACTTCATCCCAATCATGGGATCATTGCCGAAGAAAGTGGCATCAGCAATCTGGATGCCGATTGTGTTTGGATCATCGACCCACTCGATGGGACCAAAAATTTTCTACACGGATTTCCTTTTTATTGCGTCTCTATTGCCATTCGCATCAAAGGCAGCATCGAACATGCGGTGGTATACGATCCACTAAGACACGAATGCTTTTCCGCCACACGTGGTCGTGGCGCGCGTTTGGATGATAGACGATTGCGTGTTTCCAAACAAACACAGCTTAAAGATAGCCTTGTTGCTTGTGCAACCCCCATACCCAGTTGTGGTGGGAGCAGAAAAACAGGCTCAGCGGCTTTGGACTTGGCTTATGTCGCCAGTGGTCGCTTGGACGGTTTTTACGAAAACTCATTAAAAATTTGGGATATTGCTGCGGGTTGCTTGATTGTACGAGAAGCAGGTGGTTTATTAAGCGATAAACACGGCAAAGACGGCTATTTAGAATCCGGTGAAGTGGTGGCAAGCACCCCGAAAATATTTAAAGCGCTTTTGCAGTCGTTAAATGCTTGAGATAAAATCAAACCATGGGCGCATCTCGATTCCATGAACACAACGCGCCTCTTCACCGCCATAAATCAAGAAGCAACGTGTGGGAACATCGGTGATGGTTGTTGATAATTTTTGTAAACCCAACCAATGATCTGAAGTCAACGTCATGCCCGCTTTGGCTTCTAATAAAATCAATTCATTACTTTTTTCAATCAATAAATCAACTTCTAAGCCAGAATGTTCACGCCAATAATACAATGATGCGCGCATGCCCTTGGCATAAATAGATTTAATGACTTCCGTAATCATCAATCCTTCAAAAATTGCGCCACGACTGGCATGTATCGCCAAATGTTCTGGTGATTCAATGCCAAGCAAATGACACACAATAGCGGTATCATAAAAATAAATTTTGGGTCGTTTGGTCAATCGTTTACGATAATTTTTATAATATGGCGGCAACCGAAACACGATGTAGCTTGCTTCTAAAAGACTCAACCAATGCATGACATTGGTTTGTGACATCCCCAAAGCGGTTGCAATAAGACTGGCATTAAACTCTTGTCCATGTTGGCCTGCACAGTATTTTAAAAACAATCGAAATTGGGATAAATCACGCACTTGGATCAGTGCGCGAACATCACGCTCCAAATAAGTTTTGATGTAACCATCATACCAAATTGCCCCTGACAAATGCTCATGATAAGGTCTGGGATAACTGCCAGCATAAAGAAACTCATTCAAGGACAATGGCAAACTTTGAGGATCGGATAAATATTCAGCATAACTTAAAGGCAATAAATCAAACAATGCAGCACGACCGGCTAACGTTTGACTAATTTTTTCCGCAAGCAAAAAATTTTGTGAACCCGACAAAATAATTTTGCCACTCAATTGCTTTAAATCCACCATTTCTTGCAAATAGGAAAACAGTTCTGGATAATTTTGTGCTTCATCAATGATCATCCCACGTGATGCAGATTTTAAAAATCCCCTGGGATCCGCCTTCGCCAGCATGAGTTCATCGGGCGACTCTAGACTCACATACATCAAATCCGGAAAAATCAACCGCAACAACGTCGTCTTTCCACTTTGACGCGGTCCTGTGAGGACTGTTATTGGAAATGCATCGGATGTTTTTAGCAACAATTCTGTTATTTGACGTTGAAACATATCGGTATTTTTGGATGGTTTAACCTCATGCTAACAAAAAAAATGTAAGTTTCCAACTTTTAGTTGGGAATTTACAAAACCTAGACCCAGTCTGCGTATAAATCATAATCATCAGCATCAGTCACACAAACTTCACGCCAATCACCCACCGCAACATCTTCTTGATAAGGCAAATACACCAAACCATCAATTTCTGGGGCATCACCTTTCGTGCGTGCAATCATGCGACCATCTTCTATGGCATCAATCAATACCGTTTGTTGGCTACCAATTTTGGCACGCAATTGTTGACGACTAATTTCAGCTTGAAGTTGCATGAATCGATGATACCGCTCTTCTTTCACATCCTCTGGCACTGGGTGAGGTAAATCATTGGCTTTGGCGCCTGAAACCGGGGAGTACTGAAAACAGCCCACCCTATCCAATTTGGCTTCTTGTAAAAAAATCATTAGCTCTTCAAATTCTTCTTCGGTTTCACCAGGAAAACCCACAATAAACGTTGATCGAAGCGTGATGTCTGGACAAATGTTACGCCAAGAGGCAATACGTGCCAATGTATTTTCACTGTTGGCGGGCCGCTTCATGGCTTTGAGTATTCTTTGGCTGGCATGCTGTAGTGGAATATCCAAATAAGGCAAAATCAACCCATCACGCATCAAGGGAATACAATCATCCACATGCGGATAAGGATAAACATAATGCAGCCGCACCCAAATGCCCAATTCACCCAAAGCTTGGCACAAATCATAAAATTGGGTGCGCCAGGTTTTGCCACCCCACGATGCTTTCGCAAAGCGTGTGTCCACACCGTATGCACTGGTGTCTTGAGAAATGACCAAAAGCTCTTTAACACCAGCATCTTTTAAACGCTTGGCCTCGCTTAATAATTGCGGCAACGGATAACTTTGTAATTTCCCCCGCATGGTGGGGATGATGCAAAAAGTACATTTTTGATTGCACCCTTCGGATATTTTTAAATAAGCATAATGCCTGGGCGTGAGTTTAATGCCTTGAGGTGGCACAAGCTGTGTGAAGGGATCCAACGGTGGTGGTAGGTGTTGATGCACAGCACGCACCACGGATTCATAAGCATGCGCACCACTAATGTGCAACACATCAGGGCATGCTTCTCGAATTAAATCGGCTTTGGCACCCAAACAACCGGTCACAATCACCCGGCCGTTCAAGGCCATGGCTTCTTGAATGGTTTCAATGGACTCTTGAATGGCGGAGTCAATAAAACCACAGGTATTCACCACCACAA
>CAISSD010000184.1 GCA_903887975.1 uncultured Legionellaceae bacterium
AGAACAAAATCTTGCACAGGTGCCGCGGCAAGCCTGGCATCTGGTCCAAATTTTCAATACAAAAAAAATTAGGGAATAAAAGGGCAAAATTAGGGAATAAATCAGTATGTGCATAAAGTAGGGACAAAGAGAACATTTTCCATAAAAAATTGACTAAACTGGGTAAGGTCTCTCCGAGTCATTTTTATGGAAAAAGCTATTGGCCCGGGCCCAGGTCACGTGCCATCGAGGGGCTAAATAATTTTATGCACTTTGAACCTCACAAACTGAAGCAAAAATATGTCAAGGGGGGAGTGAGCAAATAAGAAATTCCAACTTGGCCGGTTAAAAAGATATATTTTTGCATTTTGAGCCAATTTTCACTGATTTTTCAGTGGTGAACCAGTGAAAAATGGCGACCAAAAATTGACTAAAGTGGACATTGACTAAAGTGAGGCAGGCATCATTTTCCTATGGCTCCGTCCCCGTCCTCGCCCAAATATTGACTAAAGTGGAATCTTGACTAAAGTGTGCTTGACTAAAGTGGGTGCTAGACTGTATGTCCAATTATCTTCAGGTAACGCCTCTTGAAACAAGTCCATGGGTGGTTGGGCACCCGATGCCTTGATTTCGTTTGAGCTTGGCGCTGCAGGGTCGTGAATCTCGGCCTGAATGGCATCCTGTAGCCAGGTTAGCGATGCATCAATCCACTGCATGAATTGAGAATACTGGGTGTCGCTCTACTTTAATTCGAAGTATCGATGGGACTGATGCTATGCATTCCTACAAAACGTAACATCCTTAGAAACCACTACTGCTGCTTGATGTCACGCAATGCAAAAATAATCCCATCAACATCCGTATTGTAACCATACAAAAGACCATTGCGTTGTATGATGGTGTTGGCCGCTTTTAAAGCCTGGACTTCGGGGCTGTAATCATCCAAATAGTGAAGGACTTGTTCTTTAAATGGTGCTGTGACGGCGGTTAGCCTCACATCAAGTGTTTTGATGGTTTGAATCAGTGTGCCAAGATTGGGGTGAGATTTTGCCAACATGCGCGCATGGATATGTAATTGCTGATACACTTCTTGATGGAGTATTGGGCTTTGGGTGTGCTTTAGTGGATAACCAATGACAAGATTTAATGGCGTGTGGTTGCTGATGTTCATGTTGATCTTCAATGATTTTTGATGTCAAATCGAAAAACAGGTTGATGACAATAGGGCTTGTTGTTTTGCTTGTCGTAATATTGCTGATGATAGGCCTCAGCAGGCCAAAATGCTTGTGCTGGTAGCAGTTTGGTTTGAACAAGATATTGGTTTTGTTTCAAGAGATTGATTGCTTTTTCAGTGTCTTTTGTTTGTTGTTCATCATAACAAAAGACCGCACTTTGGTATTGATGACCCAGATCAGGTCCTTGTCCATCACATTGGGTGGGATCATGGATTTCAAAAAAACGTTTGATGAGTGTGAAAAACGTGGTGATTTCTGGATTAAAAATTACCCGAACCGCTTCATAATGACCAGTATTGCCTTGGCAAACATCATTGTAGGTCGGAGATTCCAGATGACCACCCGTGTAGCCCACAGAAGTATGCAAAACCCCTGGCATTTGTTTTAAATAATATTCAACCCCCCAAAAACATCCTCCTGCAACAATGAGTTCACTACTGTCTCTGACGGTATCATCAATCACAAAATCAAGACTTAATGCATTCACGCAATAGCGCTTGTTGTTTGGGGTTAATTGCTCGCCGGTAAACACATGACCCAAATGCGCATGACAACGTTGACAGCAAATTTCGGTACGCATGCCATCGGGATCGGGTTTTTCTTCCAAAGATTGATTCACCGCAACATCAAAGCTTGGCCATCCACAATGTGATGTAAATTGGCTATCAGCACGAAACAGACACAAACCACAGCGCCGACAAAGATAGCTGCCGGCTTCCACTTTGGTTTGATAAGCGCCACTAAAAGGGGCCTCAGTGGCTGCATGAACAATAACATTGTAAGCCATGGGGGTTAAGCTTGCCGTTTTGTCAAGAAAACGTGACATGGGATGCTCCACGAGGTTTTGTTTAATGAATCATAGCAGACCCTATGATTCAAGACCATATTGCATTAACCCATCAAGTCAAAACGATCAGCGTTCATCACTTTTACCCAAGCCGCAACAAAGTCTTGTACGAATTTTTCTTTGTTGTCATCCTGTGCATAGACTTCAGCATAGGCACGAAGAATCGAATTGGAGCCAAAAATCAGATCCACTCGGGTCGCGGTCCACTTCAGAGCATTTGTTGTTCGGTCACGAATTTCATATAAATTGTTACCCACTGGTTTCCAGATGTTGGCCATATCTGTGAGGTTGACAAAAAAGTCATTGGTGAGAAACCCTTCGTGTTGGGTAAAAACACCATGCTTGATGTCGCCGTGATTGGTACCCAAAACGCGCATTCCCCCGATAAGAACCGTCATCTCAGGCGCGGTCAATCCCATGAGTTGTGTGCGCTCGAGCAAAAGCTCTTCGGGTTTAATACCATAGTCCTTTTTAAGCCACTGACGATAACCATCATGAATCGGTTCAAGTACCGCAAAAGATGCAGCATCTGTCATCTCATCCGTTGCATCACCACGACCAGGTTCAAAAGGCACCATGATGTCAAATCCAGCTGCTTTGGCCGCTTGTTCGATACCCACATTCCCCGCAAGCACAATCACATCTGCCACACTAGCGCCAGTCTTTGCAGCAATGTCTTCCAAAACCTGCAAGACTCTTAATAAGCGCTTCGGTTCATTACCTTCCCAATTTTTTTGTGGCATGAGTCGAATGCGTGCACCATTTGCACCACCGCGCATGTCTGAACCACGGAACGTCCTGGCGCTATCCCATGCAGTAGTAACCATATCATGAACACTAAGGTGGCTTGCGGCTATTTTTGCTTTGACTGCAGCAACATCATAATTTTTTGGACCTTCAGGCACTGGGTCTTGCCAAATTAAATCTTCTTTGGGGACATCAGGCCCCATGTAGCGCGCTTTGGGTCCCATGTCGCGATGGGTTAGTTTAAACCAAGCTCGTGCAAACACTTCGGAAAAATAATTGGGATTTTTGTAAAAATGCTCGGCAATCTTTCTATAAATGGGATCCATTTTGATGGCCATATCAGCATCGGTCATGATGGGGTTATAACGAATGGAAGGGTCCTCAACATCAACGGGTTTATCTTCTTCCTTGATGTTTATTGGCTCCCATTGGCAAGCCCCAGCCGGACTTTTTTTCTGTTCCCAATCATGGTGAAGCAGCATATAAAAATAGCCGTTGTCCCATTGTGTTGGGTGTGTTGTCCATGCACCTTCAATGCCGCTAGAAACGGTATCTCGACCAATGCCTCTGGTGGTTTTGTTCATCCAACCAAGGCCTTGGTCGTCTATATCAGCCGCTTCAGGTGCCGGTCCTAAAAATTTGGGATTGCCATGACCATGGCACTTGCCAATGGTATGACCTCCGGCAGTGAGCGCGACGGTTTCTTCGTCGTTCATGGCCATTCGGGCGAAGGTCAAGCGAACATCCTGGGCGGTTAAAAGCGGATTAGGCTTGCCGTCAACACCCTCGGGGTTCACATAAATTAATCCCATTTGCACTGCCGCCAGGGGATTTTCTAGCGATTCTCGGCTTTTGTTCACATAGCGTTTGGCATCCAACCATTCGTTTTCTGGGCCCCAGTCAATATCTTTTTCGGGATGCCAAATATCCTCGCGACCAAAACCAAAGCCAAATGTTTTAAGCCCCATGGACTCATAAGCGATGGTACCCGCCAGAACGATTAAGTCTGCCCAACTAAGCTTGTTGCCATATTTTTTTTTGATGGGCCATAGCAATCGACGAGCCTTGTCCAAGTTCACGTTGTCAGGCCAAGAGTTCAAGGGTGCAAAACGTTGGTTCCCTGTGCCAGCACCTCCTCGACCATCAGCCATACGATAAGTGCCGGCTGCATGCCAAGACAGACGAATCATTAATCCACCATAGTGCCCCCAATCAGCAGGCCACCATATTTGACTGTTGGTCATCAACGCTGTCAAATCGTTTTTAAGCGCCTTAACATCAAGTTTTTTGAGTTCTTCACGATAATTGAAATGTTTCCCCATGGGATTGGTCTTGGTATCATGTTGATGTAATCGATCAAGACGTAAGCCATTGGGCCACCAATCGGTATTTGATAAGCCTTTGAATGCAACACCACCATGCATTATGGGGCATCCACCGATCATTGCATTTGAATTTTTTCCATCCATAGCCATATCCTATTCATTCCTTTTTATATAAGCTTATAGACTATAACTCATGAGGGGTGCTGGAACAATCATGATGAAGTTTTTTGGCAAACGGCCTTGGAATGAATTTCAAGCCCACAAGGTATTTATACCGAGACAACACCAAACACCTAAAAATAAAGTTTCATCCCCTCATGACTGGCTTGAAACCCTAAACGCTCATAAAACTGCTTAGCTTTAAGACGTTGCTTGTTGGTGGTTAGTTGTAGGATGGAAACATCCTGTGATTTAGCGTAATCAATCGCAGCATGCATCATCCACTCTCCAATTTTCTTTCCTCGATAAGCTTCAGATACCCTAACTGCCTCGATTTGCATGCGAGTTTTACCCATAAAAGTGAGCGAAGGCATGATGGTTAAATGACAGGTGCCAACAATCTTGTCAGTTAACAAAACAACCATAAGATACTGATTGGGATCG
>CAISSD010000185.1 GCA_903887975.1 uncultured Legionellaceae bacterium
ATTGGCGATGAAAAAAATACTTTAAGTCATATGAAACTTAGTGGCGAACACCATATTCATGCAATTACCGGCATTATAAAAAATAATGCTTATCTTATCATTGGTAAAAATATCCTTCATCAAAATGTGCAATGTATTTTTGACGAATTCTTAATAATTGATTCATCCGCAACTTTCATTTTAAAAAACACCATCATTAATGCACCTCAAATAAAAAACAAAGGTTGTTTATTAATAGAAAATTGTGATGGTTTATTTGATTCAATAGAACAATATGGTCAATTTAAATCCTTTTATTCAGATATCAAAATTTATAATGAATTGAAGCATGACTCGTATGAGGAAACCTCATTTAATCAATCAACTTTATATAGTCATACAACAACAGTTAACAAAGGAGATGTTGTATTTAATGATTCAAAATGGACTGGTAAGTACGCATCGATTCTCGCTGGATTTTTGCATGTCATCGACAAAAGTGACATTGAATTACAATATTCTTTAAAAACCCATTCTGAGGCAAAAATCGATATAATCAATAGCAATCTTGACATAAAACGCAATATTTTATTGTATGGCTTCGTTTCTTTATTACAAACAAAAATCAAAAGCAATAACTTGCATGTTCGTCAAGCTAATTTAATCCTAAACCAAGTAGAAATGCATATTAATAAGAGTATATCGTTGAGTGGTGATTTAAATATCGTAAAATCAAATTTTGATGGTAACAACATACAATGTTTAGGGATAATCAATATCAATGATTTGATGCTCCAGGCAGAGCACATCAATTTCAAAAGTCAACATGCGGTCATTCATAAATGTGTTGCCTCTGCAAATATTATGACGATTGATGGTAGTACTTTAAAAGATGGCGTAACGTTTACTGGTGGGCGATTGATTGCTAGAACATTTAGAATACTAAATCAGGTTTTGGTAAAAAAGGCCGTTTTAATTGGAATTGATGATTCAAACATGCGCCATGACATTCAGGGTATCTTATCACTTGACAATTCGCGCTTTATTACTAAAAGTCAACTTCATCATCTAAAAAATAGCCATCTTGAACTCTGCAATTTAAGTGTAATTCGATCTGATCATGTTGAAGCTACAGGCTCTGTATTAGCAAAATCATCAAAAATTTATTGCAATGATTATGTTCACAATGAATCTTCACTCGATCTTGATTCGAGTCAAATCAATGCTAAAAATAAATGCTCCATTTCAAATAATAAAGTTTCTCTTAATGAGCAAAGTTTTTTATCGGCATCCAACCTTTTTCTAGCAAAAAAAAGTCACTTGCGATTGAATGGGAAAAGTTTTTTGCTTGTAAGAGAACAACTTCTTACAGACACAAAATCCTTCATCAAAAGTGATTGCTCAACATTGATCGCACCTAAATTTGTTACTTTAGGGCGTGTTGAATTAATTGAAAGTTTGTTATCAGCCGAGGAACTTTTAATTTATGAACAATTTACTGCTTTGCATAAATCCGTTATTCATATTGAAGAACAAGTATCATTAGCCAATACTGGAAAATTAGACTTAAATTCTAGTCATACACAATTTAGAAACGTCGATTCATTTGGGACGATTAAACTCACCGATAGCACCATGAACTTAAAAAACAAAGCTTCATTATGGTCTAATTCAAAAACTCAACTAGAAAGTGCATCATCAATTTCTGCCAAAGAAGCTATGATAAGTGGCACAATTAAAACATGTAAAACCATGATTGAAAATTTGGTTAACGAATCAACCCGAAAATTAAAACCTCAGATCAATATAGAAAACAAAATGCATATTTTACCAAATGGAAAATTTATTGGTAATGAAGATTTAATTATCAATGCAGATGAAATAATGTTGTTGGGTGAAATAGACTTAAAGGCCAATCTTTGCGCCAAAGGACGAGCTTTGACCAACCATGGTTATGTCTCAGCGCATGATATCTATTTGGGCTTTGATGACTGGGTTTTACATCAAGGTATATTTTCATCAAAATCGCTCATCATTCACAGTAATTTGTTTGATATTTTAGGCCAGACTTATGCGCAGCAATCATTTCAATGCTCTGGACTTATCAATTTAAACATGGGATTTGTCGCTGCAAACAATATAACTAATGATACTTTCTTATCATTCAACTCAGGTTTAATTATACCCAATTTCTCAGCAGATCCCAATTATATATTTTCTACGAGTAATCTCATCTCTGTAGCAAAAACAACCGCTCTGATGACAATGCCTGGATATAGCAACAGCATTCAATTAATTGGAATGATTCCAGGACTTATAAGTGCAGTTAATAATATATACAGCATATCCAACAAACTTGATATTGAGTCATTAAAAAATTTACGTCGCCATGAATTAATGCCGCTGTTATGTCAAATTAAAAATATTGTCCTATTTGGCAAAGGGGCCTTTGAAATAAGTACTAAATTTATGGATGAAATTAAAATTTGGGATGCAAGTCTTGATAAATTCATCAACAAACCTGAAGAATGGTTTGATGATGCCTGGAATTCCTTGGAAAAAACAGACTGGCAAAAATTAGGCACAAACGCAGCAAGCGCCTTCGCAGGCTCTTACAACGACAGCAGCCTGGTACACTTAAATCTTGGTGGTAGTTTTGTCGGCAATACATCAAAATCTAGTTTTATGCACATCAATCAAGGCATTGAAGCTTCATTATTTTCTCATAACATCAACACACAAAATCTTTATAAC
>CAISSD010000186.1 GCA_903887975.1 uncultured Legionellaceae bacterium
AACGGTGACTGAATTAAAATAACCATTGATGGTTTTTCCCGTTCCTGTTAAATACCTAAAATCCAGCGCCAAGGAAGTACACTCATCCCAATAATAAGCCGCACCAATGGTGCCTTGAAATGCAAATTGTTCATTGTTGGCTTTGGTTTTTTGTGGGGTATAAGAAATACCATTAAAATTTAAAGCCAGGGTATTTTGCACAATCTCTCCACCAACACCCAAACCCATATAAGGGATAAGATTGCGCTCATCTTCAATCGAGAATAAATCATAATAGGCATTAAACAGCAAGGCATAGGTGTTGGTGGCGCCTTGGAATTGAAATCCGTTTGGACCAACGGTGCCTGCACTGAAGTATCGTTGACCAACCGTGATGCCGGCATAAGGGCTGTTGTTGAATAAAAATTCACCTTCTAGTCGGTAGTTGTCGATGCGATAACCCATTTGGCCACCAACTGCCCCCATGTAACTGTACGAAAGGCTAGAGCTTACCGTTCTTCCGGTGTCGTTTAAGGGGTAGGCGGTATTGATGGCAACTTTGGGCGTATAGTTGGCACCCAAAATAGCACCAGCGTACCAGCCGGGCTCTAGATCCAGAGCATGCGTTGACATGCATGCAAAAAGAGCGGCAATCATTGCTGATTTTTGAACCATTTCTTGACCATCAAATGGCTTTGATGTGCGCCTCATGGGGTGTCCTAATATTTTTTTCTTAATTCAATTCATGTTAGCGATTTGGGATAATTTTGCAAGCAATACTTTATCATCGAGTTGGGTCTGTTTGATTTGATAAAATCCTTATGGTAGATTGCGACAAAATTTTTGGTCATTGTGATTGTTATGAAGCGTTTGTTATGGTTTTTGATGTTTCATTTGCATTGGGTGTCTTTGCAAAGAACGCATGCTTATCGCATGCCGCTAAAGCATCAGTCTTTATTGCGACGTATGCCACAGTATGATGCATCAAATAATATTGAATATCTTGTGTTTGGTGGCGGAGGGGCGAAAGGCTTTGGTAATCCAGGGGTGTACCAGGCCTTATATGATGCAAGCATGATGGATGATGTGAAGGCGGTTTCAGGTTCATCCGTTGGCGCTTTGACGGCGGCATTAATCGCTGTTGGTATTGAGCCTGGCGATATTCGACAAGCCATCCTTGAAACAGACATCCATAGTTTGATTAATTTTATGTCGTTTGATGGGCCCAATGTTATTCCTGGAATCACCAAATCCTTAGAACCCATGGAATTTTTTATCAATCAATTGATGTTGGAGTCAACGTATCGTTTTTTAAAAAAACAACAGAATCCAACACCAGCGCAACGTGCCATCATGCATAAAATGATGTATGAAGAGTATGCACTAAGCTTTCGTGATCTTGATTTGTTGCACCAAGATTTTCCTAAAAAATTTAAAAAACTATATATTCCAGCGGTTGTTTTAGGAACAGGAGATATTGAGGTTTTTGATCATCGACATGATGTTTCTATTGCCAAAGCAAGTATTGCGTCAGCCGCCATGCCCATAAAATTTTCTCCAGTTAAAATTAACACAACCTATTATCTAGATGCGGGGTTGGTTAATCCTTTGCCCACGGATTTTTTTATGAATGAGCATGCAAGATCAAAAACATTGTTGTTTTTGTTTGACAATCCAGTATGGCGAGAAGTGGTGGAGCATCATACTTGTTTTGCTTGGTTGGATGCTCAAGGAGAGATGAACTTTATGGATGCTTATTATGTACCGTTAATTAATTTTTTTATGCGCGGCATCAATGTTATTGTATTTTTGGCCAAAGTGATGCATTTTTTATGTCACTTCATCATACAGTCAAATGAAGTCGATCGCTTATTAACAGACCTTCAGGATATTCACGTACTTTTATTGAGTAAGCCATTCGATTTTAGTCAAAAGTTTGTTGCCAATATAATTTTTGAACGTTTACGTGATGATTTTAATAATCAGACTGTGTTACTGGATTCGGGTTCTTTAAAGATCACCAATTTTGCATTGGCAAAAAATTGTTCGGAAACACTGCAGTCCATGTATTACTTAGATACCATGGCGTTTTTGCTGAAAAACAAAAAATACAAAGGTTCTGTGTTTCAAAACGAACATGATTTATATGCGGTGTTTGAAGAGGGGGTATCATCAAGTGCGAATGCATCGTATGGTTTGATAAAAAAAGCTGTTCAAGATGATATTCATGCCCCAGAAGCCAAGTCTTTAACGCTTGGTACAAAGAAAATTATGGATTGGCATCGGGCCTATGGATTTTTTAATGCAAGTTCTGAACAAAGGGATGCGTCGAGCAATAAAACATTATTGTTTAACCATCATAGGTGATGGGGTAACGATAATCTCGCCCAAAGGCACATGGACTAATTTTAGGCCCTGGTGCGGATTGACGACGTTTGTACTCGTTGGCTTTAATAAGCTTTAAAACTTTAGTCACAACGAAGGCATCAAAGCCTTCGGCCACCATTTGTTCCACACCCCAATGTTGCTCCATATAAAGTGTGATGATGGCATCCAGTGTTGGATAGTCGGGCAGCGTATCTTGGTCGACTTGATTGGGGGCAAGCTCTGCAGAAGGTGGTCGTGTCAGAACGCGCTCTGGGATGACGGGTTTTATGTGATTGCGAAAACGTGCAAGCCTATAAACTTCGGTTTTTAAAACATCTTTAATGGGCGCAAAGCCCCCACACATATCACCATAAAGCGTGCTGTAACCCACAGCAGTTTCACTTTTGTTGCTGGTATTGAGTAGCATAAATCCCAATTGATTGGATAAGCCCATTAATAATGTTCCACGAATTCTTGCTTGTAAATTTTCCTCTGTCACGCCTTTTTCTGATCCGATAAAATGCGGGTTTAATGTATGGAGCATGGCTTCAAACAAAGCTTGAATGGGAATAACACGGTGGTCCACACCCAAATCATCGGCCTGTTGCTGGGCATCAATAAGGCTTATGTCGGCCGTATGACACGAAGGCAACATCAAGGTTCGAACCCGATTGGCGCCTAATGCATCGACGGCGATGGCAAGTGTGAGTGCTGAGTCAATGCCACCGGATAATCCCAGCAATACGCCTGGGATGTTGTTTTTGGTGACGTATTCTTTTAAGCCAAAAACCAATGCATCGTATAAAAGTGCGTCGTCTGCTTTGGTTTGTGTGATTATCCCTTTGATATTTTGTGCATCCAGAATAATCTGTTGCAGATCTTCTTGAAATGCGGTACTTCGCGCACAAAGCTGGCCTTTGTTGTTAAAAGCCATTGATTGGCCATCAAAAATTAACTCATCTTGTCCCCCAACTTGATTCACATAGATTAAATGCATGCCAGAACGTGCATGATGTTTTAATAATGCTTCACGACGCTTTGGTTTATTGATGTCAAAGGGCGAGGCATTTAAGATAAAAACCACATGGGCGTTGGCTTGTTTTAATTGTTCGATGGGGCCTGTTTGCCAAATGTCTTCACAAATCACAATGCCGCAGGGGATATTTTTGATGGAGACGATGCATGGTTTTTCAATGCCGGGTGTAAAGTAGCGTCGCTCATCAAACACGCCATCATTGGGAAGGTGTTGTTTGTCATAGGTAACAATGCATTGACTATTCTGAAAAATACTCGCACTGTTGTATCGTTTGCGTTGTTTCTGACGCGGGTGTCCAAGGATGACGGTGGTGTTTTGTGTTATTTTTTTGATGTGTGTTAAAGCATCTTCGATGCGCGCATTAAAATCATCTTGGAACAAGAGATCTTCAGGGGGGTAACCGCATAAGGCCAACTCAGGAAATACAATCACATCGTGATGATTTTGCTGTTCTTGAATCATATGCATTATTTTTTTTGCATTGGCCTCAATTGCCCCGACTTTGGGATTGATTTGAGCCATTAAAACCGTTAGCGTTTCTTGCATGATGAGCATCTTTAGGATGGATAAAAATCATTATATCACATGCCGAAAGGCTTTTTTAATCTGCCAACCACCACCCAATGCTTTGATTAAATAAATAGTCTAGATAACGCCAAACGAACCAGCCACATAGCATCCTGTTTATGAGATAGTGATTAAAAATGATTTGACAGCGATTTTTTGTTTTGTACACCATTAAAATTTAGGATTTCTTGTTTGGGAGCGGTTCTGGGTGTAAGCTATATAAAACAACTCTTGGAAGTTTTTTGATTGATGAATTTGAGTATTAAGCCTTTGCAGGCAGCATTTTTAAGTTTGTCTAAAGCGATGAATAGGGCTAAGCTTAATCCACTTGATCTGGAAGTGCGTGATGGATGTATTCAGCGATTTGAATACACTTATGAATTGAGCATTAAATTAATCAAACGTTATCTTGAGTTGGAAATGCCTTTGTCAACAGCTATTGATCAACTTAATTTTCGTGATTTAATCCGTATGGCTTTTGAGGTTGGTTTGATTGATGAAGTCATCTGTTGGTTTGATTTTAGGGAAGCACGCAATCAGACCAGCCACGCTTACGATGAACGTAAAGCCCAAGCCGTGTTTGATATAATACCAATATTCATACAAAGTGCCCAATTTCTTTTGAATCAATTTGATGCACGACTTGAGTCTAATCATGATTCAACTTGAGCCTTCTGAACTGGCGATAATTAAAACTATTGTAAAGCAATATCTTCCTGGAAAAGAGATTTGTATTTTTGGTTCTCGAACAACGAGTACATATAAGCCATATTCGGATGTTGATTTGTGTGTTATGGGTGAAGAACCATTAACATTAAGGCAAATGGCGGAATTACGAGAGGCTTTTTCTGAATCGCGTTTGTCCATGCGGGTTGATGTGGTTGATTGGGCTAGTACAACATCTGAATTTAGAAGCATTATTCAATCACAAGCTGTGAAAATCTAATTGCTTCAAAAGATGAGTTTTGATACTTTGATGTTCAATAAAGTTTTGGGGTTGATGCATGAGTTCAGTGGCGTTTGATATTGCTGAAGATCTATTAATAAAATCTTCGGGTTTAAATGAATCAAAATTACAATCTTTGATGAAACGCATGACCACGCGTCATGTGGATGATGCTGATCTTTATTTTCAAAGCAGTGCTTATGAGTCGTGGTATCTTGAAGATGGTGCGGTTAAAAGTGGTCGTTATGCACTGGATCGCGGTGTTGGTCTGCGCGTGGTTTCGGGTGAGAAAACTGGTTATGCTTATTGTGATGATATCGAATGGTCCGCGATGGAGCGTGCGGCACAGGTTGCCACATCCATTGCGCATGTTGGTTCAATCAATCAATCTGCCATTAAAATGAAACGCTCTATTCCAGCCTTATACGCACCACTAAACCCCATTGATGGCATGAGTAAATTGGATAAAATTGCGTTACTTCAATCGGTGGATAAAGCCGCGCGTCTTTTGGATCCTCGCGTGGTGCAGGTTCATGCATCGTTGAGTGGCTGTTATGAGGTGATTTATATTGCCGGACTTCATGGATTACGCGTGGCTGATGTCAGGCCTTTGGTACGCATGGATGTGACCGTGATGGTCGAGTCTAAAGGCAGACGAGAAAGTGCGCATGTCGGTGGCGGAGGGCGTTGTGGCTATGAGTTTTTTTTGATGCAAGATAAGGCCTTGGGTTTGGCTCAAGAAGCCGTGCGACAAGCTTTGGTGAATTTAGAGGCCATTGATGCCCCAGCAGGACTTATGCCTGTGGTTTTGGGCCCTGGTTGGCCTGCGGTCTTGCTTCATGAAGCGGTGGGTCATGGCTTGGAGGGCGATGCCAATCGAAAGGGTGTGTCCACTTTTTCAGGATGTTTGGGTCAACAGGTGGCCTCAAAAGGCGTAAATGTGGTTGATGATGGGACATTAATCAGTCGACGAGGCTCTTTAACGATTGATGATGAAGGAACACCGACCGCGTGCACGAGCCTGATTGAAGATGGAATATTGGTGAATTACATGCAAGACAAGCTTAATGCAAAATTAATGGGCATGAAGTCCACGGGAAATTGTCGACGTGAATCGTATGCGCATGTTCCCATGCCAAGAATGACCAATACCTATATGCTGGCCGGGTCTTATGCACCAGAAGAAATCATTCAATCGGTAAAACGCGGTATTTATGCGGTTAATTTTGGTGGTGGGCAAGTGGACATTACCTCAGGGCAATTTGTTTTTTCTGCAAGTGAGGCGTACTTGATTGAAAATGGTCGTGTCATGCAACCCATTAAGGGCGCGACTTTAATTGGCAATGGTCCAGACATCATGAAGAAAATTAGCATGGTGGGGAATAATTTGGCGTTTGATGAAGGGGTTGGGATTTGTGGTAAAGAAGGTCAATCGGTGCCGGTAGGCGTTGGCCAACCGACGTTGAAAATTGAGGCCATGACCGTGGGTGGAACGCGTTAGTTGTTTAATGCACCCAAATCTCTTTAAGCTGGTTGGGGTGATTTCGCAAAACCTTGAGCAACAAACTAAGCGACCTTGGCACAGGTAATTTACCTTTTTCATAACGATTAAATGCATTGACACCACCACCGAATATGGTGGCCGCTTGCTTTTGAGTTAATTTTAATTTAATTCGAACCTGCTTAATTTCTTCTGGGGTTAACAGTCCTTCAATGCGTGCTTTCTCTGCCATGATTAATGGCATAACAGCACGGCTGTCTTTCCCCTCAATAACCCCTTCGCCGCAAGCATCACACCAAAGTGCAGGTTGATTAATGATGAATTCAATGTTTTTATAGGCGTAGGTCATGGGCTGGATTTTATGTTCTTGTTCGAATTCTCCACATAATGGGCATTGTTGTTTGGTCATATTATTTCTCCTTAAAGGAAATAATTAATTCTCTATTTGTCCTCTTTTTGCAGATGAGGTCATTACCAAATTTTCGGGACAATCGAAAGCTTTTTTAATGCTATTTAAATCATAAGTGGGTGTAAGCTTCAAAAGAATCATTTCTTTTTTATTAACCTTATAGGTTATATTAGACTATTTTTATAATAACCTCAAGGGTTGTTATAATGCATGCTGTGGGATAGGTTAATTGACATCAATATCAATATTCTTAGGCCAGTTTAAATGTGCTTTTTGATTGGTGTTTCCGGTTAGATAATATGATTCCATGCGTTTTGGGGTGACATTCATCAAGCATTGATTCATCGATGTTACGTTCTTGGGACAGTATTGCTCTTGATAGCTGTATAGCCTTTCCATTTGAATGGTCTGGTTTTTTTCAAAAAAATCAAACACTTCATAGTCTTTTAATTGCCAACGATGGTGTTCGTCTTGGTCGTAAGTTATGGTTTTAATCGCAGGACGATTGCCATGAATGGTGGATAAAGACGGTGCAAAATACAAACCCAATGAGGCTTTTTGATGTTTAAAGTGGATGATTTTGAGTTCTTCGGTGTGCGAGTGCGAGGCCAGTAAACCGCGAATAATTGGTTGGTATTTTTTGATGATGGATAATAAACGTTGTTCGTTATTTGCCGTTAAAAAGTGTTTGTTGTCAAAAACATTTTGACCCAATGGAATATGCATGGTCAACATCACGGATTCATTATTTTTTGAAGCTAGGGCTAATTGCTTGTCCAACCAAGTAAATTGTTCTTGAATAGCTTGTTCTGAGGGTATTGCGTTGTGAGGGGATAAAAAAACAGTATTTAATGCAATAAGACGAAATTTGGGTGCGATGAGCGCAGCATAGTAACCCTGAGTGGGATTTTCTTTAAGAAGACAGGGGTAGCTTTGATTTTTTAATGAGCACCATAGTCCAGAGGATAAAAATCCATTGCGCCAAAGATTTTTTTGTTGATTCACCTCAAAAATGCTTTGAA
>CAISSD010000187.1 GCA_903887975.1 uncultured Legionellaceae bacterium
GCTACGCACGCTCCTCAGGGCGAACGGATTAAGTAAAAATGGCTAAAGTCGAGCACATCTACATCACGTCAAATTTGCATAAGCCACCACCAACCACTTGATCCCTGCATCCACAAAATTCACCTGAACCCTGGTGTGTGCGCCGCTGCCTTCAATGTCCAAAACAACACCATCGCCAAAATGAGCATGATGCACGGTTTGACCCAAACCAAAACCAGAATCATGTTGTTGTACCATGCGGCTCATGGGCATCAGTTTGGCTGGTTGAAATCGTGCTTTGGGGCGAACTTCATCCAAAAATTCGGCTGGGATCTCACGCAAAAATCGTGATGGCCGATGATATTCTTCACGCCCGTATTGACGGCGAACCTCCGCATACGAAATAATCAACTGCACCATGGCACGCGTCATTCCCACATAACATAGCCGTCGCTCCTCCTCCAATCTTAGTGGGTCTTCCATCGATTGCCGACCTGGAAACAAGCCCTCTTCCAACCCCACCAAAAACACCCAAGGAAACTCCAACCCTTTGGCCGCATGCAAGGTCATTAAACGCACACCTTCGACATGTTCATCCACTTGCTTTTCACCCGCCTCCAAGGATGCATGCGCTAAAAAAGCGCTGATTAAAGGCATGCTTTCTTCTTCATCAAACGACGTATCACGAAATTCGCGTGCAGCATTTTCCAATTCTTGCAAATTCTCAAGTCGGGATTCTGCCTGTCCACCTTTAAGACCCGCAACATGCGTTCGCAAACCACTATTGTTCAACACATAAGTCATCATGTCATCCAAAGCCTGCTCTTTAGTTGCCTGCTGCATGGATAAAATCAGTTGCATGAACCCCATCAACGCATTGCTTGCTCGTGCTGGAAAATACTTTTCATCCAATAATCGAAGCGAGGCTTGCCATAAAGAAATCCCTTGTTGCTTTGCTGTTTCGCGCACATCATTTAATGTTTTTTCACCCAAGCCACGCGTTGGCATATTCACAACACGCTCAAAAGCTTGGTCGTCATTGGCATTGACCATCAATCGGACGTAAGCCAGCGCATCTTTGACTTCAGCACGTTCAAAAAACCGCATGCCCCCATAAATACGATACGGAATTTGAGCGTGAAGCAACGCTTCTTCCAAAACACGAGACTGCGCGTTAGAGCGATACAACACCGCCACATCATCCCAATTTAAACCTTGGGCATGTGCCAAAGCCACCCTGTCGGCCACAAATCGCGCTTCTTCAAGCTCATTAAATGCTGCAAATAATTTAATTTTTTCACCGCGTGAACCTTTCGTCCACAAGTCTTTACCCATACGACTTTCATTATGGGTAATCAATGCATTGGCTGCATCCAAAATGGTTCCGGTTGAGCGATAATTTTGCTCCAAACGAATCATGCGACTTGGTCGAAAATCCTCGGTAAATTTTTGAATATTTTCAACTTTTGCGCCTCGCCAGCCATAAATTGATTGATCATCATCACCAACCGCCATGACAACAGCATCCGCACCAGCCATCAAACGAATCCATGCATATTGAATGGCATTGGTGTCTTGAAACTCATCCACCAAAATGGCCCGAAATTGATTTTGATACAAGGCTTGTATTTCAGGATGATGCCGAATCAGCTCAAACCCCCGCAACAAAAGTTCTGCAAAATCAACAACACCCGAAGCCTGACAAGCATTATCATAAGCTTCATAAATCTTAACCCAGGTTTTGATTGGTCCATAAGATGGCGCTGCAATGTGTTTGGGACGTAAGCCTTCGTCTTTTCTGGCGCCAATGAACGCTTGCGCTTCTTTAATAGGCCACTGCTCCACATCCAAATTCAGCGAGGCAATTGCGCGTTTTATCATGCGCGCGGAATCA
>CAISSD010000188.1 GCA_903887975.1 uncultured Legionellaceae bacterium
CTTATAAAATTTGATAAATATTTGTTGATAAACTTTATAAATCTTTCGTTTTATAATCTGATAATATTTTGGATGTTAAAGTTTAAAAAATAACTTTATATGGAGTTTAAATAACATGGACCATTATTCGTTTTTGAAAAAAAAATTGCTGAATGAACAAAAAAAATGGCTCGTTACAGGTGTTGCTGGATTTATTGGTAGTCACTTGTTGGAGAATTTACTTAAGCTTAATCAGTATGTTGTTGGTTTGGATAATTTTGCCACTGGTCATCAACGCAATTTGGATGAAGTCCGTCGAGTTGTAAAGGATGAGCAATGGGAGCGCTTTCAATTTTATCAAGGTGATGTATGTGTTTTAGATGATTGTCATCATGCCTGTCGATCAGTAGATTATGTTTTACACCAAGCTGCTCTTGGTAGTGTACCAAGAAGCCTGGTGGATCCTGTTGCATCCAATGCTACTAATGTTAATGGTTTTTTAAATATGTTGGTTGCTGCACGTCTTGAAAATGTTAAAAGTTTTGTTTATGCCGCTAGTAGTTCCACTTATGGAGACGATACTTCTTTGCCTAAAGTTGAGGACTTTATCGGCAAGCCATTGTCACCGTATGGATTAACCAAGTATGTTAATGAATTGTATGCGGATGTTTTTGTAAGGAGTTATGGTTTTAATTCTATTGGTTTGCGTTATTTTAATGTTTTTGGTCCACGTCAAGATCCAGGTGGTTCTTATGCCGCTGTGATTCCCATTTGGACTTCTTCTATGATCAATGATGAAGCCATTGTGATTTATGGCGATGGCGAAACAAGCCGAGATTTTTGTTATGTTGATAATGTGGTTCAGGCTAATCTTTTAGCGGCACATAAAGCTAGTGAATTACAGCAACATCAAGTTTTTAATGTTGCTGTAGGAGAGAGAACTAGTCTAAATAAATTATACACATTATTAAAAAAAGAACTAAAGAAGCGTGGTGTTTTGTATGAACAACCACCAACACACAAGAATTTTCGTAAAGGAGATATAAAACATACGCAAGCCTCCATTGATAAAGCAAGTCAAATTTTAGGGTACGCTCCCACATATAACATTGAAAAAGGAATTGATATGACCATGCCATGGTATATGGATTTTTATACACAAAGATCACTGGCGTAAATTTATTAATGAAAAAAAAATTGTCCATTATTGTAACAAAACTTGATGTTGGTGGTACCGAACGTGTGGCCATTAATCTTGCGAATGAATTCGTGCGTCGGGGTTATGACGTTGATATGGTTGTCATGTGTGCTCAAGGCGGGTTTATCAATAATTTATTGCCTAAGGTGGTTGTAATCGATTTGAAAGTTCAACGGTTACGAAAAATTCTATTTCCTTTGGTACGTTATTTTAAAGAAAAACGCCCTAAATTTGTTTTGGCTAATATGTGGCCACTTACATTGATTGCTTTATTTGCTGTTAAACTATCTAGAATTTCCTCACGGATTATGGTGGTAGAACATACGACTTGGTCTATTTCACCATTAATTAAAACCGCATTTAAGGCATGGTTTACAAAATTTTCAATGTATTATTTTTTTCCTATGGCTGATGTGGTGGCGACGGTATCTGAATCAGCAGCTGATGATTTGGCTTTATTTTCAGGTTTGAATCGTTC
>CAISSD010000189.1 GCA_903887975.1 uncultured Legionellaceae bacterium
ACAAAAAGTGGATGTTTTCTTCAATCGTATGATGGGTGGTATCGATGCTTAAATCAGGATTTTGCGGCGGCTCATAAGGGTCGTCGACGCCGGTTAATTGGGTTAGGGCACCGATTTTGGCTTTTTGATACAAGCCTTTCACATCGCGTGCCTCACAAACGTGCAAAGGTGTTGCCACATAAATTTCAACAAAACCACCGTGTTCGGTGATTAAAGAGCGACTTTGGCTGCGTGCGCTTTCATACGGAGCAATCGCTGCACAAAGGGCAATGCCACCAGCTTCGGTGATTTTAGCGGCCATATAACTCATGATGCGAATGTTTAGTAGGCGATCTTCTTTTGAAAATCCCAATGTATTGCCCAATAATGCACGCATGACATCGCCATCAAGAATGGCGACCTTGCGTGTATCAATGCTGTTTAACTTGATTTGAAGTGCATTGGCCAAGGTGGATTTTCCCGCACCTGAAAGTCCTGTAAAAAACACGGTGAATCCTCGTTCTAATGGCGATGGATAGGCGTGTTTTAAAGCGTCCAGAACCTCGGGGTATGAAAACCAGTCTGGGATTTTTTTTTGGTGCATGAGTCGATGGCGTAATTCGGTTCCAGATAGTTGTAATGCAGTTTCATGCGGTTGGACCTCATCCAGTGCCACGTAATGCGCACGCTCTTTGACATAAACCATTTCTTGAAGGGTGATGATTTTTATCCCTAATTCTGGTTCTAACTGAAGCGCTAGTGTTTGTGCGGCATACGGCTCATAAAATGGTGTGTTTGTGGCATCATTGCCAGGACCTGCATGATCGCGTCCGATGATAAAATGACTACAACCATAGTTTTTACGAATCAGTGCATGCCAAACAGCCTCTCTTGGACCGGCCATACGCATGGCCAAAGGCAATAAACCCAGCAAGACACTTTGGGGCGGAAAATAGGGAATGATTTTTTGATAACAGCGCACTCGGGTGATGGCATCAACATCCCCCGGTTTGGTAGCACCCACAACCGGATGCAACAAAATCTTGCCATGAACCAATTGGGCCGCGCGTTGCATGATTTCCATATGTGCACGATGAATTGGATTTCGGGTTTGAAACCCAATGACGGTTTCCCACCCCAAATACAACAGCAATTGTTTTAACGATTGGGGCGTCATGCGCAGTTCTGGAAAATCATAATGAACCATCGATTGTACGCTTGTCACACGACCACCCAAATAAACCGGGCCTGCTTGATTCAACAGATAATCAACGCCTGGGTGTTTTTCATCAAGCGTGCCATAAATGCTTTGTGCCTCAAATTGTTTATCAGGAATCCATCGATCCGAGACGGTTAAGTGTGCAATCAGGTGATGGTTCTTGTCCAAAAGTGCAATCACCTCACCCAAATGAAGTGATTCGGCAAAATCTTGGCTCACATCCAAAGTAATGGGGATGGGCCAAACCTCATGAGTTGAAAGACGCATATGATTTAAAACATGATCATAATCCATTTGGGATAAAAAGCCTTGCAATGGTGCAAAGCCACCCACCAACAAAAGCTCTAAATCACAACATTGTCTTGCTGTTAACCTCCAAGTTTTCACCACACATTCTCCATGACATTTAAATCCCCTTTAAATCCCACTCTTGCCAATAATGGTGCGGGAATGAGATGTTTTAGGGTTTGAATATTTTCTTCCAAAACCAGCATGTTTGGGTCTAGTTCATTGGCAATCCAACCAGCCACATGAATGTTCTGCGCGTTTAAGGCATGGGTGGTTAATAAAGCATGGTTGATGCACCCCAATTGCATGCCCACCACCACGATAACAGATAGGGGCAGGCGCACCAAAAAATCCAGCCAGGTTTCCTGTGGATTCAAAGGCACCATCAAGCCACCCGCACCTTCAATGAGTAAAACATCCAAATCATGAAATCGATGACAATCGTTAATCAGCGCATTGATGGAGATACAACCCCCCTCTTGTTCTGCTGCAATGTGTGGCGCGATGGGGGGCATAAAACGCCAGCTTCCCAATGATTCATGAACATTGCCATTGGCGCGTTGCAAGCATTGCTCATCTTGACTGATGCGAACACCATCTTGCAGTACACAACCACTGGCAATGGGTTTGATGGCTTTGACACGAAGATTTTGTTTTTTAAAATAATCCACCAATTGGCAAGTCACATACGTTTTACCACAATCGGTATTGGTTCCGGTGATGAAATAGGTTTTCATACAACGCGTTCTTGGGGTGTGACTCGCTCCCAATCATGGGGCAAAAGCCGACGCTCGGCGCGAAAATAAGTTAATGGAGAATAGGCCAATAAATCAGCTATTTTTTCCATATAAATACAGGCATAGCGCTCCACTTGATAAGCAAAATAACTCTCCTCAGCGCCTGCGCGAAAAACCCGGTCCCATTTGGAGTTAAAATAAGTATTTTGTTTTTTTAACCACTGCGCAATTTGTTTGTCACATTGATGGAGTTTACTTTGTAATCTTGTGATTTCGCCGCCATAAGCATCGGTTTGTTCATCAATGCTTTGGGTTTGTAAGTGCACCAAACGAAATTCCAAATGTTTTTTTTCTTTCATGGCGCGCATGATGTCCTGCTGAATGGGTTCAATGGCTTGTTGTGCGGCAATTTCAGCCCCCAATTCCTCCACAACCAAAGCCGTGCGCCAATTACAATCTTTTTTCAAGCGCAAAATATCACCATAAATATGATCGCCAACATAGAGTATTTCATCACCCATTAGTGCTAAATCGTGGGTGAATTTTTTTGCGTTCCCACCTTGGTAAATGCCAGGTTTAATCGCTCCATACCAGTTGGACATTTTTCCCGTGGTTTTATCCACGGAGAAAAACGGCAGGTGATCATAAAAAAATCGAGGTTTGTTGGCCAGGGTGATGACGTATTCAAACAAATCTTGCCAGGTTTCATGGGGTTCAAGAAAGGGATTGATGGCAAAATCCAATAATATTTTGGTGTAATGATAATCAGAGTTCGTCAGGATAAAAATTTTCTTTTTAAACGCTTTCATGCGTTTTAATCCTTCAACGACGGCTTTATCCAAAATTACAAAATCTGCCAATTGTTCCGTAATCTGACCCTTCAGGCTTCCATCAGAATGCACCGCATCCACGGTGCTTAAAATATCCAATGCAATCAAGTTGTAATTGGGCAGCGACAGTGGGTTTTTATCTTTATAATCAACGAGTTGACCGTAAAGAGCGCAAAAAGCAATCGAAAACGAGGTATCCACCGCCATGTAATTGGGATCGCTCAAATCCACATACGTACTGCGGTAAAATTGTTTTTGCTCAGCATAAGCAATGCGTTTGGTCCCATGAAAACTATCGCGAATGGCGCCATAGCGATTGAGTTTTAAGATATTGCCATTGACGCTGTCAATGACCAAACCACGAATGGCGTCTTTAAAATTAAACGGCAAATCAAGCAAGTCTTTGGGGTATTGTTTGTCGCGCACCAGCTGTTGAACGACCAATTTAAAAACCAAGGATTCAAATTGTTCGGTGTGGTAGCGGATAAGGGTGTGATCCATATCCAAACCAATGTACTTGATTTTTTTCATGTTTAAAATTCGATTCACAAATACAGCAGATTGATTCATGGTGATAAAGCCTTATGGACTACTGGTGGGCAAAGCAGTGCTGCCACTGTTGTTTAATCCCGCATCGGGTTGATTCATGGTTAAATTTTGCACCAACATCAACGATTCGGTTAATAATTGTCGCTCTTGGATTTGCCGGTTCAAATACAGTTGGTAATTGATTTCCGACAAAAGCAGTGCAATTTCTTTTTGTACCGTTTTGTCCGTCGCCTGGTTTATCATGGTCGGCCACTGAGAAGTGGTGGTGCCAGGTGTTGTGCCTTGGGCCGGATTATAAATACGCCATGTGGCCATTTGAAATTCGGCCAACGCTTGGCTTAAGCCCGAGGCATCCACCGAGGTATCACCACTTTGAAGCTTTGCAGCACTGGGTTGTGGCATGCGTTTGTTGAAAATAAAATACATGTTGGCGATGGGCACCGAGAGTCTGGCGGCGTAGCCATAGATGGTTTTTAAGTAATTTTGCAACGTGGGGTCGTTGTTGGAAAGCCATGCGGAGTAATATTGATCGTACGTTGTGTATTTGGGCAGTGTTAACGGAGAAGCACCTGCCAAAGAAAAACGTATAAAATCATTGGCTTGTTCAATCTGGCTTGTGGCGGTTAATGCACCAGCTTGGCCTTCTTGAGGCGTGGTCGTGCTGGGGTTGTCTGCTGTGGATGAATAAAGCAGTGGCCCGGTTAGAATATTGCCGTTTAATTGGCTAACGGTTGTGGACAACCCTTGGGCATTGAATGCGGTGGCGGTGGGTGGTGGTGGGCCAATCAGGGCTTGGGTAACGTTGTCGGCACAATACCCCGTGGCTTTGGAGTTGGTTGCTTTGGCTATGAATGTTCCTTTGGCCGCAGTGCTGCTGCCAGGACCATTGATGGACCCACAATAATCCGTGCTGGCGGTGGCAATGGTGTTTAAAATCAGTTGGCTGGTGGGGTCGTTCTGAGTGCTGGAGGTGCTTGGTTGGTCGATGTTTGCAATCATGTAGGGGACGCTGGTGGTTGAGGAGCCGCCACTGGAGCTGTAAAGAATATTGGCAAAACTGTTGAGATAAGATTCAGATGAGGCTGTTGATGGCAAGGTGGTTGGTACCATGTTGGGTAAAAAACCATTAACAGGTGTTGCGCCCAATTGACTGATGAAGGCATACATTTGAAGACTGGGTTCATTGATGGGATCAATCAAGCTGATGCTAACGGCAGGATCCGGTGGATTGTTTAAATCAAGCCCCTCATATGCACCCCAATTGCTGATGAGAAGTGATGTGCTGTCACCACCGCTTGCGGCATTTTGATCGGTTGTTGTGGTCGTTGTGGTTGAATTGGTATCCTGGGCCCATAAGGACTGTGTGAACACACAAACCGCCAACAGTATGCCATGAGTTAACTGCTTCATTCATCGCCCTCCAAGGCTTTGAGTACCATTTTTAAACGTTGTTCTGAGAACGCACGCGCCAGCAATCGAAGTCGTTCAAAGGTAATGTTGCGTTTTAGAAAAAATCCAGCCGGATCATCATGGCCTTGAGTGGATTCTTCGGCATGCACCAAGATTCGAGAAGCACTACCAGGATGCACCACATCCATGGCTTGTAAAAGACGCAAACCCCGGCCTGATTTGATGTTGGCCGCCAGCCGAATAAAGGCATCGGCTTGATTGAGTTGATTGATGTCCACCGATGCAATATCATCCAAGGTTTTGCCCAAGGCTTCAATGGCTTTTTCAAGATCGGGTTGGCCGTCTAATGTCCAGTCCTCCACACTTTCAAGAAAAGTAATGACCCGATAAATCATGGGGTCTGGATAAGACTGCCAATAGGCTGCAGAGGCTTGGTGGCTTAAGTCGGGCATAATTTACTCATTTTTTACCATTGATGACTTGAACAATGCAATAAACGGACTATGATCATCATATACGATGCATGAAAAAAGTCTACTAGAGCGAATAATAAAAATGGCCAAACAAGAACCCAATGCACCGAAACGAGCATCACGAACCCGGCGCTTTATTAAAAGGTTTGTGAATTTACCGTTATGGATGGGCTTTTCTCGCTTAAAAAATCAATCGATTGGATTGTTTGTCTTCATGCGAGATTTTTTTGTGGTGGCGCCAGTGGACAAGGTTGTGCCATTTGAATCGGTGAAAAAAAAATTTAAATTAACCAACGACGTTTTGGATACTCAATACCATCATCTGATTTTTATGGGGCGTTTTTTGCTGTTTTTGGGCGTGTTGATTGTTTTGTATATGGTTTATCAGATGATTTATGGCAGTTGGTTGGTGGTGGTGGTGACGTTGGTG
>CAISSD010000190.1 GCA_903887975.1 uncultured Legionellaceae bacterium
GTTTTTCAGACTCAAAAACAACAGGATTGATTTGCAGATCTTGATTGAACAATTTAACCACCCAATGATGCAACCACGAAAATTGCTCTTGAATGGAACCTGGAATATGCGAGCAAAGCGCAATGGCACCCGCATTAAGCATGGGATTCGAGGGCTTAGGTCCATAACGCTCTAATCGGGTAATTGATGCAAAATCGTCACCCGATGGTTCCACTTTAACCCAATTGAGCACCACCTCACGTCCTAAGTCTTCCAGCAAACCAATCAAGGGAATCAGTTTTGCAGTACTTTGCAACGTGACTTTGATGCTTGGTCTATTGCTGTAAACCACCGATGGTGCATGAATTGGGGCCACCGCAATGGATGTGGTTTCTTGATCGACGTTCGCCAATTCTGGAATATAATCGGCAACTTGACCCTCATGATTATTTTCAACTTCTGTAACTATTTTTTTTAATAAAGACCGTGTAATCTGTGAGTTAATCATAAAAAACCATTCAAAATCATTGAAAGCTGCAATGATACCACAAAGGCCCCAAAAGTGTTGATATTCCGAACATATTATTGCTTTCTCTTGCTATTATGGTTGTTCAGCGCGGCCACGTACGCTGAGATTTGGTATACTGGTCCATTGCTGGTATCACCCGCTGAAACCGCTCCTAAAAATCACCTTAATTTACAATTGTATTTATTAAACCCCATCATGAATCAGGCGTATTTATCCAATTGGTCGACCATCAACACACAACAGGGTAAAAGCACACTGTACAATCCACAATTTTTTTATGGATTAACCGACATCATGGATATTGAAGCCAGTATGTTGTACCAAATCAATCGATTTACCAATACCGAGGCCGCAAGCTTTGGAGACACGTTCGTGGCACTGGGATTTCAGGTTTTAAGTCAACAAACCTCATTTGTGGATTTACGTTTAACACTGGGCGAAGTTTTTCCAACGGGTCGCTACAATCATCTTGATCCGCAATTTTACGGTAGTCAAGCCACCGGTTTTGGCAGTTATCAAACCAACATTGCCTTTAATTTTTTAAAATTAATGCACCTACAGCATCAATTGATTAATGGCTATTTTTCATTCACTTATCAATGCCCAAGCACTGTGCCATTGGATGGGATTAGTGTTTATGGCGGAACGCCCTCCACGCATGGGATCATGAATCCTGGTAGCATATTAACGCTTGATGTGGCAACCGAATGGTTTTTATCGCAAAATTGGGCTTGGGTGTTTGAGGGTTTTTTTGATTATCAACAAGCCAATTCGTTTCATGGTAATGATGATCCCGCTCATCACCAACATCATCCCCTGTTCCCAAGGCGATCATTACACATCAAACGCACACTGGGTAATGGCAATTTTGATCAATTCAGTCTGGCACCAGCAATTGAATACAATGGCGGAAAAAACTTGGGTGTGATTGCGGGTGTTTGGTTTAGTATTGCAGGAAAAAATGCTCCTGTTTTTGTCACGCCCATGATTGAATTAAACGTTACCTGGTAGCCATGATGTTTAAAATCTCTTGGATGGTTTTAAGGGGATCTTTTGATCGCGTGATGGAGCGCCCCATCACCAAACAATCCGCACCCCAATGGAGTGCTTGACGAACATCAACCACTCGGGCTTGGTCGTCATGTTGGTCTTGCGCCAAACGAACACCAGGCACAACACTCATGAATCGCTCACTGGCGAGGGTTTTAATCAAAGAAAGCTCTCTACCCGAACAAACAACACCATCAAGCCTTGAGTTTAATGCAAGACGCGCAAGATGGATCACCTGTGATTCCATCGAATGCGTGACACCCATCTTCAACAAATCGATTTCTGTCATACTCGTCAATATTGTCACAGCAACCAACAAAGGTCTCGTATTTCCAAAATCATCCAAAGCCGCTCGTGCCGCACAAAGCATCGCTTCTCCGCCAAAAGCATGCACCGTCATCATCCACACACCCAAATCTGCTGCAGCTTTAACGCTTCCAGAAACGGTATTGGGAATATCATGAAATTTCAAATCCAAAAAAACTTTAAAATTTTTTTTAACCAAAGAACGAACAAAATTAGGGCCTAATGTTGTGAATAATTCCCCCCCCACTTTCAGGCAACACGTGGTGGGATCCAAAACATCCATCAAACGCTCTGCATCTCTGGCATTGTTGTAATCCAATGCAATCACCAAATGGGCCACATCAATCCCCTTCCAAACCTTGGATCGGTTTTACTTTACCCCACTGCTTGCAACTTGGACACAACCAATGCAATAATTTACCCGCGTAACCACAATGTTCACATCGGTA
>CAISSD010000191.1 GCA_903887975.1 uncultured Legionellaceae bacterium
ATTTTCTATCTGTAAGAGCGTCAAATCTTGTGACTCATCGACCAATAAAACATCACAAGACGTTGCTTCAAGCGACGCCTTGTGAATGGCGAAAAACGCAGGATAGGCTTTGTTGTTGTCATCCAAATACCGTAAATAAGCATGATAAGCGTTTATGAGCTCTAATTTTGATTCCAAAGGAAATAAGTATTGTCGCTCTGCAATAGCATCAATGGGGCGTCCTGCAAACAGGCGAAACATTTGTTTCATTGCTTCTTTATTGATGTCGTTTTTTTTGATGTTTTTAAAATGACGCGGATTCATGTATTCATGAAGCCAATCATCCAAATCATCATCACCCACCAATGTTCGTCCATTTAAATACGGCAAAAGCCACTGATTGTAAGATAAAAATGTAATTTGATGTGGTGTTTCAATGTTGTTTGCCAACCACTTTTTCTTCAACTCGGTGATTAAATGCAATGACTCACAAACACATACAATCGATAATCGCCTCGTTTCGTGACACACCATTTCTTGCAATTTTTGTATCAACGCCACCGTTTTCCCTGAGCCCCCTGGGCCACTTAAAACCAAGGGAAGGGGTTTGGCAATCGCGTTTAATTGTAAGGCAGTTAACGTTAAAAATTGTCCGTCGTAAAAAGTTTCCACTTCCAGTTGCGTGTCATCGAAGCTTGATTCAGTGGCTACTTTTTTAATTTCAGGATGACTACTCAAATAAGCCAAACAGCGTTGTTGCAATCCCACTCCATGAATCATCTCTTGGTATTTTTGATAATCGTGATTAAGAATAATCCCTCGAATAAGCGCAAGCCTTGTATTTGGCAGGGTTGAAAGCACAATACGATGGGTTTGATTGATGCGTAAGGTGTAAACATCCGTACCTTGAAGCTTTTTAAGCCCAGCGCTTTTATAGTCGTGATGGCATAAATCACACAATGTGGTCGTGGCACCCACTTGAACCAAGGGATCCAACCCCACCAACAAATCTTCTTCGTGAAACAGACCTTCCCAGTAATGAATGGCGGATTTTACTTTAGGAGCCGAAGGAACAAAAGACCACATATTAAACATAGTAGATAATAAAAGAGTTCATTATCCATGAATTGGTTTGTTTTGTCGAAGATTTTAAATACTTGGCGGAATAAATCCTGCCACAACACCCAGCAGACACATCAATATCGCCATGCTTGGCAAAATCAATCCAAGAACATGATTAAACGTACTTAACTTGGTTTGTCGCAACAATTTAATGGCAGCAGCAAACAACAAAACATAATAAACCAAAGCGCATTGTGCCGTGATGGCCGATAACATCCAATAACCTTGATTGATGTTTGGAAATAATAAAAAAGCGCACAGCAAGACCGAATAAATGCTGGCCTGAACCATCAACACCCCCTGAGGCATATCGTGCTGATTAAGTCTTTGTAACCACTTTGGCGCATCCACCGTGTTTAAAGACACATGAAGACCCCGTGCCAGGGCAATCATCCAAGAAGAAGCAATACCAATGCCGCCAATAATAATGCAACAACCCATCACATTGGCCAGACCAACAAGATGTAGTGCACCAAAATAATCATGCAATACATCCATTAACCCGCTGACCAAACGAATGTCTTTAACCGGCATAATAACGCAAAGCGAAAGCGAGCTACAAATAAGCGTTAACAAAATCAATACAAAACTCATGCTTAGGGCTTTTGGAAATATTTTTTGTGGCTCTTGAATATTGCCAGCATGCATGGCAATGACTTCCAAGCCCAGTAAACTAAATAAAATATTG
>CAISSD010000192.1 GCA_903887975.1 uncultured Legionellaceae bacterium
GGGCGATTTGTAAACTCTTGGGGGGTTCAATCACATGCAACACATAAAGCGTGGCTGCCAATTTTTTGGCAAGAGCCACGGCATGTTGAATATGCTCAAGATGTTTTTCAGATAAATCTGTGGCATGTAAAATATGAGTGTACATAAAGGTCCCTAAAAAATAGTTGATAAAATAAGTATAGTGTTTATTCCATCAACCGCCAAATGTGAAGGTATAAATTTCTAAACCTGCTTGGTCACATTGAAGCTCCAACAGGCCATGGTTGGTTTTTTTGAGCGTTGTTATGTCAAACAAATCATGTCGATTGACGGTTATTGCCGGTGTGATGGGTTTACCATCTAAAAATACCCTTACACGCATGGCTTTTTGGTTGCGATTGCCCATCACCACAAATACTTTTCGAGCATAAAAATGAATGCGAATGGCTGCATTTTTTTTTGTGGCAATAATTCTATCGGGCATGATGGCCCACGAACCTTGTAAAGCCCAAGCGTTTTTGGATAAGGTGGACGGAAAGCTGTAGGTTGCAGATTGATTTTGGGCTACAGCTTCGGGGCTTGAAAAGCTTTCCGCTCGTTCATGTCCCAGATAAGTTTCTGGTGTTTGAAAAAGTGATGTTTCGGGTTCATTTTTGATGGAAGTTGTGTTGGTATTTAATCCCAATAAGTAGCGGATGTTGTTTTCAGTCACATCATCGTCGCCTTCACCAAAATGGGTGTACACCACTTTGCCTTCTTGATTTATCAGATAATGTGCCGGCCAATATTGATTGTGAAAGTTTTGCCAGGTTTTGAACTCATTATCCAGTGCTATGGGGTATAAAATGCCATCGGCAACCACTGCTTTTTGGACGTTGTTGATGTTTTTTTCAAAATCAAATTCGGGGCTGTGAACGCCGATGATTTCAAACCCCTGATGATGGTATTTTTGATACCAGTTTATTAAAAAAGGCAATGTTCGTTGGCAATTGATGCAAGAATAGGTCCAAAAATCAATCAGAACCACCTTGCCTTTTAATGCGTTGATGTTTAATGGAGCGGAATTGATCCATGTTTTAATGCCTGCAATTTCTGGCGCATCGTAGGGGATGAGTAGTCCAGAGATTAATTGATGTGGGATGACTGTTTGGGCGGTTTTTTGAGGGGGTTGATTCGTGATGGTGTTTTCTGTATAAAACATGATCCCCACAGCCAGCACCACCATGGCGCCAAGTATTTTTCGAAACAAAACGGCATGCGTTTTAAAAAAACTTAAACGATCTATGATTGTTCGACCAAACCAAATGATAAGCAACATGGGGCTGGCTGCCCCGATTGCAAAAGCAATCAGTATGAACAAACTAAAGACGTTGGTTTGCTGAAGTACTGTTTGCACAATAACCGCGGCTAAAATGGGGCCAGCACAAGGCGTCCAGATTAATGCAATCAACCCACCAAACCATAGTCCACTTAAAAATCCACCTTGAGTATTGGTGTGTCTGGATAAAGCACTGCCTACGTTGCCCAATCGTTGTGTTAATCGGCTAAATTGTTCGGTTAAGGTCGTCGACAACATCATTATACCCAACAAAAACAACATTAAAAAAGCAATATTTCGAATGATGTTGGTATCAATATGCAAATACTGGATGAGTGATCGTGAAAAAAAAGTAAAAAAGGCAAACATCATGACAAAGCCAAGCACAATCCCCAAGGGGCGTTTTTTGCTGCCATTGAACGAACCTGCCAACATGATGGGTAAAATCGGGAGAATGCATGGGGATATAATGAGCGCAAATCCTTCAATAAATGCCAGAGCAATGTTGATGATGCCGCTTTGCATGAGAGTTCAGCCTTGAAGAGCAGATTTTCTTATCGTAGCAATGTTTTTAACTCTGATAAAGGCATTAAAACAAAATCACGATGCCATAGTTCTTGATGGGGGATTTGAAGTTTGGGTGAATTTATCTGACGCGCGCCATAAAGCAGGATGTCAATATCAATGGTTCTTGGGCCCCAGTGTTGTTTTTTAACCCGAAGTTGAGCTGTTTCGATGTTTTGGCAGGCCTTTAATAATGCCAAAGGCTGTAATGTGGTGTCAATTTCAACCACAGCATTGCAATAAGGGGGTTGAAAGCGTGCGCCCAAGGGTTTTGTGGTGTAAAAACTTGAGATTTTCAAGAGGTTTGTGCGTGGCAGCGATTGGATCCCACGGATTGCTTGACGCATTTGTCGTTGGGGCGTTTTTAAGTTGCTGCCAAGGCCTAAATAGCAAAGGGTCATTTTGTTGAGGGGCTAGGGGATTTTTTTATTTTTTCAATCATCCGTGCTTGGGTGGCTGGATTGACCTCTTGAAAAGTCGTCCACCATTGAGCCAATTCCATGGGCGCATCACCCACAAGCGCTCTTAAAGCCAAAAAGTCGTAAGCCGCGCGAAAACGCTCGTGTGCCAACAGATGAAAGGGGCGTTGCCCGGTTCTTTTTTCAAACCGAAATTGCAACAACCATATTTCACGCATGACTTGGGTGTGGCGTTTGGGAATGCTGATCCTTGCATTTTGTTGCAAGATGGCCTGTGACATGGCTTTTTCCAAGGCAGGCAATGGATCCATCCCTTCGTCTTTATAGCATTGCATGTGTTGCAATACCGGAAACCATAAGAGCACCGCAAAAATAAATGCTGGCGTCACTGTTTTGTCTTCTTTGATGCGCACATCCGCACTTTCAAAGGCTAAAACCAGAAAGGCATTCACGGGATAATGCGGCGTATTGATGGCAGCTGTTTGCGGGAATAAATGATGAAATACTTGATGTTTGATTAAAAGCTGATAAACCACTTCTGAAGCGCCACAATGAAAAAGCTTCAGCATTTCTTCGAATAATCTTGACGATGCAACATGCGTTAACAAAACAGCCAATTCAGCAATGGGGGCAGCTGTTTTGGCTTCCAATTCAAAATTTAATTTGGCGCCAAATCGTAGGGCACGCAACATGCGTACGGGATCTTCTTGATAACGAACGGTTGGTTCGCCAATAATGCGAACCAATCGATTTTGGATGTCTTGAAATCCCCCGGTAAAATCAATAATGGCACCGTCTTTTATCGTATAATAAAGTGAGTTGATGGTAAAATCTCGTCGCCAAGCATCTTCTTCAAGTGTGCCATAGACATTATCACGAATGACCATGCCGCGTTCATTGATTTGATGATGAACATCCGTTGGTTCTGCAGCTCTAAAGGTTGCAACCTCAATGACTTCGCGATGAAACAAAATGTGTACCAGCTTAAATCGACGTCCAATGATGCGGGCATTGCGAAATAGGGCCTTAATTTGAGTCGGCGTGGCACTGGTGGCAACATCAAAGTCTTTAGGCGAATGATTGAGTAATAAATCGCGAACGCTTCCCCCAACCAGATACGCTTCATAACCGCCATCATCAATTCGTTTGAGCACCTTTAATGCGTTGGGATTGATGTTTATTTTAGAGACGTGATGCTTGTCACGAGTTATGATATAGTCAGTATGAACGGTTGCTTTTGGTGGTTTTGATGAACGCAAAAGCTTTTTGATTAAATTGATGATCTTATCACCTGCAGGTCAATGTATTGCACGTGACAGTATATAGTAGAATAGTGAATCATGGAACTCTTAGATATTATTTTTAGTTTTTTTTCGTTAATACTGCTTGAAATTGTTTTGGGCATTGATAATTTGGTGTTTCTGACCATTTTGGTTTCGCGTTTACCCAAAGAACAACGTGCAGCCGCACGTCTTTGGGGTCTTCGTGGTGCTTGGGTGACGCGGCTGTTGTTGTTGTTTTTTGTGATGTTTTTGGTGCAATGGACAACGCCGCTCATCACCGTTATGGGCTTTCAATTTTCTTTTCGGGAATTGGTGTTGGCAGCGGGTGGTGTGTTTTTAATTTTTAAAGCCGCACAAGAAATGCACGACGATGTGCGCTTGATGGTTGAAAAACCGAAAACCATCGTGCCTTCAAAAAATAGTTTTCAAAAAGTGGTGTTGCAGATTGCCTTGATGGATGTGGTTTTTTCTTTGGATAGTGTTTTGACGGCCATTGGGTTAAGCCAGCATATTTGGGTGATGGCGCTGGCCA
>CAISSD010000193.1 GCA_903887975.1 uncultured Legionellaceae bacterium
CGGCCAACCCATAACATAAATGCACAGCACTGACTTTGGCAATTTCACATGCCATTGAAACCATGCTCTCAATTCCTTTTGGGGAAAGATCAGTGCTGCTGGCACTGCCTTTTTGGTGATCAAAATACACGGTGATGGCAAGTCCTTTATCTTCACTAAAAGCAACCGTATCCACCTGCCCCATTCGTACATCCAAAGAATAACCACAATGATGGTTCATGGAAACCATCGCATCGGTTGCACCATATTTTTTTGCTTTTAAAAGTGCGTCTTGCAAAATTTTTCGCATGATTTCATAGGATTTCAAAGGTTGATTCTTGCTATTTTGCAAATAATTCTGCATGATGACATCACTGTGTTGATAACTGTTGCAACAAGAATACAAGATTTTTATAAAACCATGAAGTATTTTAATTCATTACTGGCAACACTTGGTTGCACCTTATTGTTGTTGTCTGTAGCAATGGCTTCAGATTGGCAAACATTGGCCCCTGGGTTTGAGTACAACAAAACCAATCAGAACAACATCATTCCTTGGTGTACCATGCATGCCTTTCGCATTGATTTAACGCGTTACCATTTTGACATTGTTACAGCCAAAAAACTTCATCAAAAAGCCATCACGGTTGGTGATGTGATGCACAAAACCCCTGCATTGTTGGCCATTAATGCCGGATTTTTTGATAAAAATCATCAGGCATTGGGTCTTAGAGTGGCGCATTCTCAATTGTTAACGCCGCTTAAGAACATTAGCTGGTGGGGTGTTTTTGCGGTCAAAAATAACCGTGCCTCCATTTTTGGCGTTCATCACTATCCCCAAAAGTATCAGCCCGAATTCGCTCTTCAAAGTGGTCCACGGCTTATTATTCATCAGAAAATCCCCAAGCTTAAATCTGGATTTGCAGAGCGTAGTGCACTTTGTATCACCAATGAGGGAAAAGCAATCATCATAGTCACCGAAAACGCCGCCATGTCGACCACTGTTTTGGCCAGTATTTTGCGATCGCCGCCTTTTGATTGCGTGGATGCAATCAACTTGGATGGTGGAAGTTCTAGTCAATTGTTTGCGCGCATTAATGGTTTTGAATACCATGTTCCAGGATTTTCTCAAATTAGCGATGCGTTGGTGGTTTTGCCGAATTAAATATCCATTAGATTCATTCTTAGCTCATGGCGTTTTACACACAACTTATCCACATCATAACCCCAAAGTTATTCTCTTGCTATTTAGAACAAAACACATTATCTTGTATCTATAGGGCGTAAAAACACTATATATTGTGCCAACAGGAGAACCCATGTCTGAACTACTTGAACAACTAGAATTGCAAACCAAAGTTCCAGGTTTACTAAAAATCATTAAAAGAAACAGCAAAAAAGGTCAATCTGTTTCTTATGACGACAACAAAATACGCATTGCCATTACCAAAGCGTTCATCGCCGTTGAAGGCAGTAATGCCGCCGCATCCGATAGAATCCATCAGCAGATTAACGAATTAACAGCACAAATCACTCAAGTATTTAAAAGACGTCATCCCAGCGGTGGTACGCTCAATATTGAAGAAATCCAAGATCAAGTTGAATTGGCATTGATGCGTAGTGGTCAGCAAAAAGTTGCCAGAGCTTATGTTTTGTATCGAGAAGAGCGTCGTCAAGCACGTGAAAAACAATTGGTTCAAGATGGTAGTGATGGTAAAACGCTGTTGATCACCATGCCCAATGGCGATTTAAAACCTTTGGATTTAGAGCGAATTCACACGATTGTAACCGAAGCATGCCGCTCTTTAGAAGGTGTTGAGGTTGAACCCATCATTAAAGAAGCGTTGAAAAATTTGTATCATCAAGCAAAATTAGACGATGTGCATAAAGCACTCATCATGGCGTCAAGAACACTCATTGAAAAAGAACCCAATTATACTTTTGTTAGTGCACGATTATTATTGGATGCATTAAGAGCCGAGGCATTGAATCATCTTAACATTCAAGAAGAAGCAACTTTTGATGAAATGAGCCAATTGTACCCTGCTTATTTTAAAAACTACATCCATCATGGCATTGAACAAGGATTATTGGATCCCAATTTATTGGATTTTAATCTTGAACAATTGGGTCATGCGCTTAATCCTTCGCAAGACATGCAATTTACTTATTTAAGTTTACAAACCTTATACGATCGCTATTTCATCCACGAGCATGGTGTACGCTATGAATTACCTCAAGCCTTTTTTATGCGTGTTGCCATGGGGCTTGCCAGTCGTGAACAAGATAAAAACGAAAGAGCCATTGAATTTTATAACTTGATTGCATCGTTTGATTATATGTCATCAACACCCACATTATTCAATTCAGGAACCGTTCGTCCACAGCTTTCCAGCTGCTACTTAACCACCATTCCTGATCACCTGGAAGGTATTTACAATGCCATTCGTGATAATGCACTGTTGTCTAAATTTGCAGGTGGCCTTGGTAACGATTGGACCCCAGTTCGTGCCATGGGTGCGCATATTCAAGGCACCAATGGAAAATCTCAAGGTGTGGTACCCTTCTTGAATGTTGCCAATGCAACAGCGGTGGCGGTCAACCAAGGTGGAAAACGAAAGGGTGCAGTTTGTGCGTATCTAGAATGTTGGCATCGCGATGTCGAAGAATTTCTTGAACTGCGTAAAAATACCGGTGATGACCGACGTCGTACCCATGATATGAATACGGCTTTATGGATTCCTGATTTATTCATGAAACGGGTTTTTGAAGATGGCGCATGGACACTGTTTTCACCCGACGAAGTTCCTGATCTTCACGATCTTTATGGAAGCGATTTTGAACATGCTTATCTGGCTTATGAGAAAAAAGCCAATCAAGGCGAGATGAAAACCAGCAAATCCTTGAGTGCTGTTAAACTCTGGCGAAAAATGCTGTCCATGTTGTTTGAAACAGGACATCCTTGGCTTACATTTAAAGATGCATGCAACCTTCGCTCGCCCCAACAACATGCTGGTGTGATTCATAGCTCCAATTTGTGCACTGAAATCACGCTGAACACGGCTCTTGATGAAATTGCCGTGTGTAATTTAGGAAGCATCAATTTGCCCGCACACATCACAAAAGATGGCCAATTGGATGGTGAGAAATTAAAACGCACCATTCATACCGCGGTTCGAATGCTAGACAATGTCATTGATATTAATTATTACTCGGTCCCTCAAGCTAGAAATTCAAATTTGAAACATCGACCTGTAGGTCTTGGCATTATGGGTTTTCAAGATGCACTGTATGCTGTGGGTATTGACTATGCCTCCGATGCGGCCATTCAATTTGCTGATTCGTCCATGGAATTTGTCAGCTATTATGCCATCGAAGCATCTGCTCAATTGGCCAAAGAACGCGGTCGCTATTCGAGTTATGAAGGTTCATTATGGAGCAAAGGTATTCTTCCCATTGATTCCATCCAGCTTTTAAAACAAGATAGACGTCAATATCTAAAGCAAGACGAGTCGTTTAAACTAGATTGGGAAAGTTTACGCATTAAAGTCAGAACAGACGGCATGCGTAACTCGAATGTGATGGCCATTGCCCCAACCGCCACCATCTCCAACATTTGTGGTGTATCCCAATCCATTGAACCCACGTATCAAAATTTGTATGTAAAATCCAATTTGTCGGGTGAGTTTACAGTGATTAACCCCTATTTGGTTGCCGATTTAAAGGCGCTGAATTTGTGGGATGAAGTGATGGTGAATGATTTAAAATACTTTGATGGCAGTGTACAATCCATCAGTAGAATACCTGAGCACTTAAAAAAACGTTATGCAACAGCATTTGAAATTGAACCTCATTGGCTGATTGATGCGGCGTCTCGTCGTCAAAAATGGTTGGATCAAGCACAATCTCTAAATATTTATATGGCCAAACCTTCGGGCAAAAAATTAGATGATCTGTATCGGCATGCATGGTTGAGTGGACTTAAAACCACTTA
>CAISSD010000194.1 GCA_903887975.1 uncultured Legionellaceae bacterium
AAATAATCTTTTTTCTGTTCAGGGCCCAACCCTTCGAGACGCGTGCTACGCACGCTCCTCAGGGCGAACGGATTAAGGAAAAATGGATAAAGTCGAGTTCGTAGGATTTAAAATCTTCTAAAGACATTATGATTGCGGGCTTGCCCTTTTGACGGGTACTTATTATTGTACGCAATATTTAATGATATTCTTGCGTGTCACAAGTCCTTGCTAATGCGTTTCAAATTGTGTTATTATTATGCAATGTTCGTTTATTTTTCAAACACATGCCATGACCGACTTTCATTCTCGACCCGCTTCTCTATTGGCACATCGCCAGCAATTTTTCAAAAAATCAGATTTATCGATTAAAAATCTGCACCGTCTTGAGATCGATCCTATTTTTGTTGGCGAACATAGAGTTACTATAGAGCGCGCTATGGATAACTATTGGACTGTTATCAAAAATAATCCAGAACAATTGAACGAACAAGATGTTTTGTATTGTTTGCACTTAAGTGGGATTTTGCATGTCTATTATGCTGATTATGACAATCAATTAAAAGAACAGCACGCTGCTTTGGTTTGGTGTGAACTGGATAATTTATTACAAAATAAGAAACTTAGTCTGCCAGTATTGCCAACAAGGCTTGAACAATTAACCAAAGATACCGAAGACTTTTTTTTCATGTGGGCGCATACCTCCGCGATACAATCCTGGGTTTCATGGCTCAACATGCAACGACTTTCTGTAACGTTTTCAAGGTTATATTGGTCGGAATATGCTAAGCCAAATCACCCCTTTATTCCCTTAATGCCCTTTTTTAATGCCTTAAGTGTGGGGCTTTTTGCCATTCGAATCTCAATTAATCTGGCGATGATCTTAAAACATACGGTTTTGGGGCAAGAAGGAACATGGTTTGAGCGCTTGATGATCGAAGCTCAGTGTCGTCATTGGGTGATGGTTAATGACGTTCTTTGGGGGCTTATCAACACGCTGACCAATTATAATATGGTTTCAGCGAATGCTGCTGGTAATCTTCTTGGCGTAGGGTTATTCATTGATTTTACTTGGTTGATTTGGTCTTATCATTTGGAGTATGGTTTGTATCAAGAACAAAAAAAGGGACTTGATGGTGCGTTTTTGGCACAAGTTGAGGCTAAATGGCAACATAAGCAAGCGGTATTGCACTGTTACATGCTCGCTGCTTCCGTGCTTTTTTTGGGTTATGGTTTGTCCATGCTTTGTCCTGCTTGGACCATCGCATCATTTTTGATCTGCCAAGTTGGGGTTTCTTTGTACTGCTCTGGTGAACAATATGCCGCGTGGGCGCAATCAAACAGCGAAAAAGACCGAGATCTTTTTGTTGCAAGTTGCACGGAGAACACCATTATCCCCTTAATCATCATGGGTGTTTGTGCGCTAAATTGGGAAGCAGCATTGTTGGTGTTTGTGTTTTACCAAGGTTACAAGTATGTCAGTCAATTGCCAGAGCCTGGCGAGGATGAATCATTCATTTGGGATGCATTGGGGTATAAACCCTGAACCGCTGCAATATCTTTTTCACTCAATTGAATGCGTTGTCCAATTTCAACATTGGGTTTGATGGGAATAATGGTTTTCTCGCCATTAATGGAAAAAGCATAGGCTGAATAATGCATGATGGATTGATAGTCATAGTCACCGAAGTCTTTTCCATTGGATAAATATTGACTAAAATTATATTGATTGATTTCGGAAATATTATCCCAAATGATGGCAACATAACGATCGCGATCGCGCCGCGATTGTTCGTGCCATAGGCCCAATGTATGCCCAATTTCATGGACAATACTCATGGTATTGCAGCGTGATGCAAGTTTTATTTCTTGTTCCCCACCTTGCATGCCGACGTGAGATGCACAAAGGGTGCCACCAGCAGGCGTGAATAAAACATAATTGGGATGATTTTCTTTTTCATCTTCATGAAGCTCAATAAAACGCACATGGGTTTTTTGATGCCATAAATCCATGGCATCAAGCGCATACAATTGACTTAACGCAGGGAAATTGGGTGCAAATTTGTAGGGAATGGTGCTGTTTGGCCAGGGTTCTCCGCCAAGACGAGGCATGATGATGGCGCCTTTGATGGCGGGGTCTGATTTTGGGAGCAGAATGTCGCCTTCTATCGTGTTGACACCATGGTTTTGTACGTAAATGATTTCTTGGGCTTTGCTGTTGGATGTTTTTATCCACGCATGGTGCAGTGACGCGCCCAAAACCCATGAAATGGGGCTACAAAAAATAAATGTGATTAGCGTTTGAGGGATAAAATATAATTTTTTCATGATTCTGACGCATTGATACTTAAAGCCAGTTTATAAAGTCGGTTTTTTTGAATACCGGTTAATTTGGTTGCCAATTTAACAGCTTTAGCCATAGGAAGTTCTTCCAATAATAGCGATAGTGTTTTTAGAGTTTGAGCGTCTTCGTTGGTGTTTTCAATATGGACTTTGGGGGGTAGCAGTAAGACAAACTCTCCATTGCAATGTTTTTCGTTGGATGTTAACCATGTGTTGATGTTGATGCTGGTGTCTGATTGAAAGTATTCATGCGTTTTGGTGAGCTCTTTGGCCAAGACCATGGGATAATCTTCACCAAAAATAGTCATGATGTCATTCATGCACGCTAAAATCCTATGGGTTGATTCATACACCACAACCGTATGATTGAATGCCCCAATCTCGGCTAATTTTTGTTGGCGTGCGGATTTTTTGGCGGGTAAAAACCCAAAAAAAGTAAATGCATCACAAGGAACTCCAGCTGCGGATAAAGCCGTGATGATGGCACAAGGTCCTGGTATGGGGGTAACAGGAATATTGGCCTCTCGCGCTTGATGAACCAAAGGATAACCCGGATCGCTAATCAGTGGTGTACCGGCATCGCTAATGAGTGCAAAATTGGTACCCATAAGCAATGATTCAAGAATGGATTTTGTTTTTTCCATTTCATTGTGGGCATGTAGTGAAATTAAAGGCTTATGGATGCCTAAGTCTTTGAGTAGGCCCCCAGAATGCCTGGTATCTTCAGCCAAAATTTTATCAACCGATTGTAATGTACTCAATGCACGTAACCCAATGTCTTGACGATTGCCAATTGGGGTGGCCACAATATAAAGTGTACCAACAGTTCTTGCTGAAGCTGTTGTCATGGTTTATCCTTTCGTGAACTTGTGTTTGGGATGGATTATGACGATCATGCGCCTTATTATACGTCTTTTTAATTGTTTTTTTATCATCATACTTGCGGCTCTGCTTTCTCAGTGTACACAAATCACGTCCTCAGAAGAAAGTGCGTTGCATTCACAAAAAAATAAATCTGGATTGCCAAGTCCTTATACCATGCCTGCTTCGGCTTATTTGGCCATGGCCGCCAATCAATCCGGGCAGGAAAAAGCATCGCTACAGTTATTGGCCGCTGGTCGATTGGTGGTTGATGGACAATGGCATCAAGCTTTAGACATTCTATCACAAATGGGTGCCGTGTCGCCTTTATTGATGGATCAAAAAAGCATATTGCTGGCAAAAATTGATTTGATTCGAGACAACCCACAGGCTTCAATTATTCAATTATCCAAAGTTTCGGATGTACATGCATTGTCATTGTATTTTCAGGCCCAATTTCATGAGATTTTGGCGCAGTGCTATCAAGCGGTTGGTCATGTTGGTGAGTCGATTCATGAGCGCATGAAGTTGGATAAGATCCTTCCTGATCCCCAATCGTTAGAAAATAATCGTCGTGTTTTATGGTTGTCCTTGGTCAAGATGTCACCGGCTGATTTACAAACATTGTCCATCGAAGCGCGTGAAGGCTCTACTTTGGCGGGTTGGTTGCAATTGGCATTGATATCACAACAATCTTTATCAGCCAAACAATTGTTGGCTGCAATTAAAGCATGGCAAGAAGCGTATCCCCTGCATCCTGGTCGCTCTATTTTACCAAAGCCATTGGATTCAGTAACGTCAAGTCTTTTTGCCACACCACAAAATATTGCGTTGCTGTTGCCCATGAGTGGTAGTCTCGCAGGACCAGGTGGTGCCATTCGAGATGGGTTTATGGCTGCACTTCATGAAGCCAATGGAACTGAATCTGGTGTTCATGTTTATGATACAGAGCATGCCGATGTTAAGGCTTTGTACCAACAAGCAGTGGAAGAAGGCGCGGACTATATCGTTGGCCCATTAACCAAACAAGATGTTGCGATGCTGATGCATATGAAACATCCAGTGCCAACGGTTTTTTTGAATGATTTGAATGAAGCCAGTGGATTTAATACTTATCAGTTTGGATTGTCCCCGGCTTATGAAGCGCGTCAAGTTGCGGTTGCAGCGCACAAACGAGGGTTATCAAAGGCCTTGGTGATTGCGCCTATGGGTGTTTGGGGTGATGAAGTTGTCGCGGCGTTTAAGCAGCAATGGCAAATCGTTGGTGGAAGCATTGTTGATGAATTGCATTATCAAGCCGATGAGGACTTAAATATTGCGGTGCGAAATTTTTTGCAGGTGACCCACGTTGATGCCATGACACATCATGTTAAACCAACCAAAGGCGCGCATCCACAAGCACATCCGACGCGAAGAGAAGATTTTGATGTGGTGTTTTTATTGGCCTATCCCAGTAAAGCGCGTCAAATCATGCCGTTGTTGAAGTATTATTATGTCACACGCACACCAGTTTATGCCATTTCTAGTGTTTATGCGGGCGTTGTCAATACCATGGAAGATAGAGATTTGGATTCGATTATTTTTTGTGACATGCCATGGATGTTCACGCATCAACGTGGCAATCGAAATTGGCCGGAGCAACTGAACAGTTATCAGCGTTTGTTTGCATTGGGTTTTGATGCCTATCGATTGTCGACCCAACTGAATCGTTTGTTGTTGTTTCCTGCCATGGGGTTTAGTGATAAAACTGGTGTTTTGTATTTAAACGCCAATCACCAAATCACGAGGCTTTTAACTTGGGGACAGTTCAAACAAGGTGTTGCCACGCCTTTATGATTTTGTCAGGGCTTCAAATAATTGTATGGGTTTCCCACTTGAAGCTAGTGTTTGCCAATCCTCGGCTAGATTTTTGGCAAATAAGACAATCACGGTTGAACCCAATTTAAAATAACCCAATTCATCACATTGTCTTAGTGTGATGGATTCATCATGGGGTTGCTCTAAAATCATGGGTTTGGATTGGTGGGCAATATCCCCATGCCATCGGGTACCAATTTTGCCCACAATGGCAGCACCCACCAAAACCATGGCCATGAGCCCAAGTGGGGTATCAAACAGGGCCACCAAGCGTTCGTTTTTTGAAAACAATTGAGGGATCACTTGAACCGTGGCAGGCTGTACGGAGAAAAATTTTCCAGGAACATAGAGCAATTTTTTTAACGTTCCATCAATGGGCATATGAATACGGTGATAGTCTTTGGGGGATAAATAAAACGTTGCAAAAAATCCATCTTCAAAATTTTTCGCAAGCGATTCATTGCATGCCAATAGCGATTGAACACTGTAGTGCCAGCCTTTGGCTTGTAATAATTGGCCTTGGGTGATGGGGCCTTTTTCGCTAAGAACACCATCAACAGGCGAGACCACGGATGCATGGGCTTTTGGTCGAACGCCGGGTTTTAAGCGCCGAATAAAAAAATCATTAAAACAGGCATAATTTCTTGGGTTTTCTTCTTGGGCATCAGACATATTGACTTGATATTGACGAACAAAGCGTTCAATCAAATGGTTTTTGATCCACGTGGTTTTGATGTTCGCCATAAAGCCGGCAAATAAATTCAGTTCTTTTTTGGGAATAAAAAATTGCGGTAGGGTTTTTATATAATGTTTTATCATGATGGGTTGAAGTTCAATGTCGTACCAAACCGTACAGTATATACCAAAACGCATCAAACTGCATTGATTTGGTTTGGTTTTTTGAACGCGCAAAATACCAGCAGGTTTTTGCGCGTTGTTTTAGCTATTTTGAAGGCAGAATATTGTTTCTTTTTTCACAAAAGTCTTTGGGTGGTATTTTACAGTGGTGATTTGATTCTCTGCACCACTTGGTGGCTTTTTCAACGCATGCTTTTGATTCTTGTGAATCATAGTCATAAGCTGGCATTGCTGCATAAGCACATGCAACAAACATGGATACAAGTACAGCAATCATTTTTTTCATGATATTTATCCTTTTATAGTGATTGTCTAATTATTTCTATCCTAATTTATTCTGGAATGCAACAACAAAGATATTGGCGAGCGTCACCATCAATGGTAATCTATGTGCGTTCATTTTACTTTAATCTTATAGGATACACTAATGGGTGCAAAACAATTCATCAATTATTTATGGTCATTACTTGGTTTCAAAAAATCTGCGGGCTTAAGCACACAATCAAAACGCGGAACCATTAAATTTTTTGACAAAAAAAAGCGATTTGGGTTTATTATTTCAGGAAAAAATGAATATTTTTTTCACGCGCAAGGCACCAATCCCAAAGATTTTAAAGGCTTACAAGATGGTGTTGCGGTGCGATTTGATGTGATACAAGGGAAAAAAGGCTTACAAGCCGATAATGTGGAGATTGTTAGGGGATAAAATCATGAAGGCCAAGCATTCGGTTCAAGAGCATTTGTTACAATTACAAACGCATTTAAATACCCGGATTTTGGGGCAAGAAAATTTAATTTTAAGATTACTCATCGCTTTACTTGCCGATGGACATTTGTTGGTTGAGGGGGCGCCTGGCCTTGCCAAAACACGTGCTGTCAAAGAGCTTTCTTTGGGTGTTGAAGGCAGTTTTCATCGTATTCAATTTACCCCTGATTTGTTACCGGGCGATTTGACTGGAACCGATGTGTTTCATCCTGAAGACGGCTCTTTTGTGTTTCAACCGGGGCCAATTTTTCATCATTTGCTGTTGGCTGATGAAATCAATCGAGCACCCGCTAAAGTTCAATCGGCTCTGTTGGAAGCCATGGCCGAGCGACAAGTCACCATTGGTGGAAAAACTTATCCGTTGCCAGAGCTTTTTTTGGTGATGGCCACCCAAAACCCCATCGAACACGAAGGAACATACCCTCTGCCTGAAGCGCAATTGGATCGGTTTTTAATGTATGTGACGGTCGACTATCCCAACGTGGCCGTTGAGCAAGCCATTTTATCTTTGGCGCGTTTGGAAGCGCAGCATGTTGCGTCATCCGCGCCTGCCATTAAGCCTTTAACTCAAGCGGTTTTATTTGAAGCGCGTCAAGACGTTTTGCGTGTTTTTACCAGTGAAGCTTTAGAGCAATATTTGGTTCAATTGGTTGTTGCCACCCGAAATCCTTCGGTATTGAGCCAAGATTTGGCGCGATGGTTGCGTTTGGGCGCAAGCCCTAGAGCCACCATTGCGCTGGATAGGTGTGCAAAAGCGCACGCATGGCTTTGTGGGCGCGATTATGTCATGCCTGAGGATATTCACGCGATGGCTTATGATGTGTTGCGACATCGCATTTTGCTAACGTTTGAAGCGCAAGCCGAAGGTATCTCTCCTGATGATTTCATCCATGAGTTATTACAATTGGTGGCTTTACCCTAATGGGGCGTTCTTCATGGCTGAAGGTATTACTTTATCCTTAACAGAGTTGATTGCATTGCAACAGGCGGTGGGGCCCATGCTACCTCACGCGGGGTTTTCGGGGCAGAGACAAGGCGCCCATCTTGCGCGTGTTCGTGGTCGGGGCATGAGTTTTGCCGAAGCACGAAATTATCAAGCTGGTGATGAAATAAGACATATGGCGTGGCGTATGACGGCCAGAACCGGCAAGCCGCATGTGAAACTTTATCATGAGGAGCGCGAACGGCCGGTGATGGTGGTGGCTGATTTTAATGCGTCGATGTATTTTGGTACGCGTTGTGCCTTTAAATCTTATATAGCCGCACAATTGGCAGCATTGATTGCTTGGACGGCATTAAGTCATCATGATCGTATTGGTGGGTTGTTGTTTACGGATCACAAGCATTATGAATTAATGCCCAAAGCAGGAAAAGCCGGGATTGTTTCGATGTTGTCGATGTTAAGTCAACTGACCCATCAGGAGACTGCTTCTTTATCTGGGATTTGCACTTTAAATAGCATGTTGATGCGACTTCGTCGGGTGGTAAAGCCAGGAACTCTGGTGGTCATCATCAGTGATTTTTACCACGTTGATGAAGACACGAAAGCGCAATTCATGCGTTTGGCACAGCATCATGATGTTGTTGCTTATCATGTTTGTGATCCTTTTGAATGTGCTCCTGAACCACAAAATCCATGGGTGTTAACGCATGGGGGGCAAGATATTGTTTTGGATAGGACGAACCACGAGGTATATCAGGATTATTGTCACAAGCGATTTTTGGGTTTAAAAAAAATGTTTCAGCAATGCAATATTCCTTATTTTAAAGCATTAACCACAGAGAGCATGCCTTTGTTGGTTCGACAAACATTTTTGGGGCAACAGCATGCCTAATGATGCGGATCTTTTGAATCATTTACGGGATATTCATTTACCAAAGGCATTAAATCCTTGGATTTTCGCCTGGGGTTGGTGGTTTTTGTTTGGTATGTTGACGCTGGTTTTGGTTGCTGGGGCTTGGGTGATGGCGGTTCGTTATCGACAAGGCCGTGCTAAGCGTCAGGCGCAAAAAATGCTTCTGGCGATTGAGGTTCAATATGCACAAACAAAAGACGCGCAGGCGTGTAGTGCTTTGGTTGGTACTCTTTTGAGGCGCGTGGCTTTGGCCTATTACCCAAGGATTGATGTGGCTGGATTACAAGGCATGGCATTGATTGAGTTTTTTAATCGTACAGGACGTGGACTTGATTTTAATACAGTAAAAACACAATTATTGGTTTCGCCCTATTGTGTGAGCGATGAGTGCGTTGATTTGACGCCTTTGTTTCAGCTTGCCAGACGTTGGATGATGATGCAGCGGGGTGCCCATGTTTGAATTGGTGGCACCTTGGATTTTACTCTTATGGCCATTGCCGTGGTTGGTTCAGCGTTTTATGGCGGTTAATAAAGCACAGGCTTCCAGTGCCTTAAAAGTTCCTTTTTTAGATGCGCTCTTACAGCATGGGCTGTTGACATCCTCCATTTTTTTTAAACACCAAAATTTTCTTTGGTCTTTTATGATTTGGTCCTTGTTGCTGTTTGCACTTGCTGGACCTCGTTGGGTGGGGCAGCCCCAGTCGTTGCTTCGGGAGGGTTACAACATCATGATGGTGTTGGATGTTTCTGGCAGCATGGAATTCAATGACATGCAAGTACAAGGCCGTGCTGTAACGCGATTGTCGGTGGTTAAAGAGGCTGCCAAACGATTTGTTGAAGCCAGAGCTGGCGACAGGATAGGGTTAATTTTATTTGGATCCAAAGCGTATTTGCAAACACCGCTAACGTTTGATAGACATAATGTTTTAATGCGATTGAGTGATGCAAGTGTTGGATTGGCTGGAAACACCACTTCTATTGGTGATGCGTTGGGGGTTGCGGTTAAACGGCTGCAACATGTTCCAAGTCAAGGACGGGTTATTGTGTTGCTTACTGATGGCGTAAATAATTCAGGGGTGTTGGCGCCACTTAAAGCCGCACAGTTGGCGCGTGATGCAAGCATTAAAGTTTATACCATAGGTCTTGGTGCTGAGCATCAAATTCAATCTTTTGGTGGTTTTTTGATGCAATCCAATCCTGCTGCAGACTTGGATGAAAAAACATTAAAAGACGTGGCAAACCTGACTCATGGACAATATTTTCGGGCGACCAGCGCGCATTCTTTGCAAAAGATTTACGCAAAAATCAATCAATTGGAGCGATCAAAGCAAAAAGAAGCTTTGGTGCGACCACAAAAAGACTATTATCCCTGGCCATTGGCAGCCGCGATGGTGTTGTTTTTTGCAGGATTGTTCCGGAGGCTTTTGTCATGATGCATTTGCTTCGTCCTTGGTGGTTGTTGTTGTTTGTGCCTTGGGTTGGTTTATTATTTTATTTATGGCGAAAATCAACCGATGTTTTGATGTGGCGTGATGTTTGCGATCCACATTTAATTCCTTTTGTGGTTGAAAAAAGACGAGTCGGGCGTCAAACGAATGCTTTTTTGTGTCTTTTTGGTTCAACAGGCCTTATGATTTTGGCTTTATGTGGACCCACTTGGTCTCGCTTGGCGGTGCCAACGTTTCACACGTTGTTGCCACGGGTGATTGTATTGGATATGTCACAAACCATGGCCGCAACGGATTTATCGCCCAATCGATTAACTCGGGCAAAATTTAAATTACACGATCTTTTTCAATCTGGGGTTGTTGGTCAATGGGGATTGATTGCGTATACCTCCCAGCCATTTGTGGTTTCACCATTAACCGATGATCCACAAACCATCGAGGCATTATTACCGAATCTGACTTTGGACATCATGCCGGTTGGTGGCTCAGATTTGCAGCAAGCTTTATTGGAGGCTAAAAAACTTTTTGATGAGGCAGGTTTTGGATCGGGTGAGATTTTGGTGGTGGGGGCAGCAGAACCTGATACACAGGCATTGCGTGTCGCCCATACTTTGTTTAAAAAGGGAATTAATGTTTCTGTATTGCCAACGTTAACGCATGTTTCATCGTCAAATCGGTTTAAAGATTTGGCAAAAAAAGGCCATGGTTTTTATCTTTCTTTTACCGATGATGGTCAAGATTGGTCGGCATGGATACAAAAAACCCAGCATCGCCTACAGCTTCATCATCAAAAACAAGCGGAATTGATTCCTGTTTGGCGGGATGACGGTCGTGTTTTTTTGGTTTTGGCAGCTGTTTTGTGGTTGTTTGTTTTTCGTCGTGGATTTTGGTTGGGGATGGGCGTATGAAATTTTGGGTATTGCTGATGTTGGTTCCAATTTTAGCCAATGCAACCCCATGGCATTGGCGTGATTTATGGATGACCCCAGATCAACAAGGTCAGATGTTGATGCAACAAAAAAAATTTTCCGAAGCCAAAGCGACATTTATCCGAAAAGATTGGAAAGCCATGGCCGCCTATCGGGCTGGCGATGATGCTGAAGCCGCAACAGGGTATGGGGCGATTGGTGAATTTTACAATCAAGGTAATGCATTGGCGCATTTAAAGCGTTATCAAGAGTCTATTGATGCGTATGATAAAGTGCTAAAAATAAATCCAAATGATGAAGATGCCTTGCACAACAAAAAAATTGTTCAAAAATTGCTTAAGCAACAGCAACAGAAAAATTCAGATCAATCCTCCAAAGATTCTACTTCGCAATCTTCTCAAAATGAAAAGCAAGAAAAAAAATCAAAAGAACAAAAAGAACAACAACCCAAGAAAGCCAAATCATCAGAAAACAAAGCATCAAAAACAGATGAACAGCAATCATGGTTGCAGCTTATTCCTGATGATCCGGGTGGTTTGTTGCGGGAGAAATTTTTACGCGATTATCAGCGACGCATGCATGGGTGGGGATCATGAAATTAGGGTTGATGGGGTGTTTACTGTTATGGACAACAACCATTTGGGCCGGTATTGAGGTTTCTGTGATGCCAGAAAAAGTCGGTGTTGGTGAAACGGTTCGATTAACCTTGTCTTTGGATGGGGCCAATAATCAAGGTGTTCCGGATGTAACCCCTTTACGACGTGATTTTGATATTGTTGGGACAGAGCACAGCAGTCAGTATACCTTGGTCAATGGGCATGGTCAGTCTTTGACGCAATGGATCATCTTGATTTCACCAAAACACGAAGGCGTATTACCAATCCCCCCCATTCATCTAGGATCAGTTGTCAGTCAAGCAACAACAATTGAAGTCACTGCCACAGCGGATGCATCGGCTTCTGATGATGAAGCACTACGTGCGCCTCAAGCATTTTTAAGAGCAGAGGTTGATTTGGCCACCCCTTACCTGCATCAGCAAGTGATTTATACAGTTAAATTGTATCATCGAGGACAATTGTTGGATGCAGTCTATGAGCCGCCGCATGTTGATGATGCTTTGCTTTTTCCCATGGGGCCATCACACCGTTATCAAGCTCACGTCCATCATCAAACGTATGATGTAGAAGCGCAGCGTTATGCCCTCTTTCCTCAAAAAAGTGGCGCGCTAACCATCACACCACCAGAATTGCAAGCCTTGGTCTATGAGCATATTCCAAAACGAATTCGTATCCATGGGAAATCAATTGTTTTAAATGTTAAACCAGAAGTGCCAAATGCATCTGGACAAACCTGGTTGCCGGCAAAAAATATGAGTTTAAGTGAGCATTATTCATCGTCATTAGAATCTCTGCATCAAGGTGATACGGTGGTGCGTCAGGTTGATTTAAAAGCATGGGGGCTGCCTTCGGAATGGTTGCCAACATTAACCTTTTCAAGTACGGCTGCAATCAGTGCTTATCCGGATAAACCCAAAAACACCACGCATATGGATGGCGATGATTTATTGGGTCAAGCGTCGTATCAAATTACTTATGTACTCCATGATTCTGGGGTACTTAAAATTCCAGCGGTTGTTTTATCGTGGTTTAACCTTAAAACAGGCGCTTTTGAGCAGGTACGATTGCCTGAGCATCAAATTGTCGTTGCAGCAAATCGCTTAAAAAAGCCAGCTAAAAAAATAATGCCAAAGCCCGTTGTTCAAAATTCTTCTTCGCCGATGAATCAATGGGCGTGGTTTGTGGCGATTGGTTTTGCGCTACTTTGGCTGTCTACAATTTATGTTTTTTGGTTGCATCCAAGATTTAAAAAACGTCTGGCTGCATTCAAACGCGTTGATTCAAATGCGCTTCGAAAAGCGTGTTTGAGTCATTCCCCTATTGATGCACAAAAAGAAGTTTTGCTTTGGGCGCAAAAGCTTTGGCCAGACCTTGGGGTTAAAACATTATCGGATGTGATGAACTTATCGGGTGATGAAGTGCTGCATGCTCAGTTAGAAGCCCTCAGTCAAGCGCTTTATCAACGACATCAAAAAAACGATTTATGGCAAGGTAACGACTTGTGGAAAGCGATTTGTGGCTTTAAAAAATCGAAAAAAATATTAAAAAAAACAAAATCACAGGATTTGCCGCCTTTGAATGATTTGGTTTAAAAAAGTATTAGAGTGTGTTCCTTACAAAACAAGAAAAAGAAGAGGTGGTAACAAATTGTGACCACCTTCAAATATTGTTTTTTAGTTATAAGCTTTAATGATACTGCCCAAGCTTTTGGGTGGCAAATCTCCTGATTTGTACTAAAATAAAATATGTGGGTGTTTTTGCCCTATAATACAGGAGATTCAACAATGAAAAATACATGGATTGCATTGATGGTGGCAGGACTTTTGTGTGCCGGTTTTAGTTTTGCAACACCTGCGGCTAAAACTGGAGCTTGGTGTAAAAAAGCGGAAGGGAAAGGTTATTGTCATGCTGGCACGAAGGGTTGTACTTGTAAAACAACTCCTGCCTCATCAGTAACTTATCCTCGTTAAGAATGTGTAAGCCCGCGAGTCAATCGCGGGTTTATTTTGATTAGGCTGCGGATAAATCCAAATGGGTTATCTCATCATCACACAGAAGTTTTACGTGAAATAAACAATTTTTTATTTTGACGAAGGATACTGCTTTTGTGTATATTATCGGGCCATGATTTGAAACCCAGTTGATTTTTTATGAACAACTTTTCTGAAAAAAACACCCCAATGAAGCGGATTGGCTTTTATGAACATTATCGAGAAAAAAATTATTTGGTTTTACAGCGCTATGCTCGTGGTTTGAGTACAGACATTCATTTGAACGCAGATGAATCTATTGCTGCACAACTTCAGCGTATGGCTATTGAACATTTTAAGCGCTTTTCGTTTAGCAGTCTTTATTTTAATGTGTGTCAAAATAAAGATCCGTTGCAAAATAAACCCCTGCTTTTGAATAGAAATGCTTTAATTCACGAGTTAATCACCAACCAAGACGGCTCTTGTTATCATCATAATGCTTTGTTTCAGGCAATATTAGAATTTAATAACATTGACAGTTGGTTTGTGTCTTGTCGGGTGCATGATCCCATGAATCCAGAGAAAATTTTTGACATGGACACACACATTGCGATTGTTTTTAAGGTTGATAACCAATTGTATTTATTTGATCCCGGTTGGGATGGAACATCATTATCGGTTTATCCAATCCCAAAAACCATGAATACGGTGATTCAAGACGGTCATTATCAAATAAAGTACACGGAGCATCCTGATTATCCGTTTTCATTGGAAGAAATAAAAACACAAGGCATCGTGACGCGTTTTGATTTTAATACCAAGAAGGCGCCTCTGGAACAATTTGAACACGCCATTGATTATTTAAATTCAAAGGATTACGCGTTTGATACTTTATTTTTATTTACAAAAATTGATGATGAGGCGCGCATGATTCGGTTGGTTAATCGTCGTTTGATGATCCAGCGAATTTCAGGAGAAATGCTTCACAATGAACAATTACCTGATGATATCTCGATTGCTGATCAATTACGGGCGCTCTTTGGGCCTCAAGAGGGATTAACAAATTTATGTGTGGATGATTTTAAAAATCCCACGTTGGGTGCTTTGTTTTGCAATGCACTGGAAGAACCTCAACCATCAATGACAATCATTTAAAGACGAGAAAACGATGGCCTTCATCACAATTAATGGTATGGATTTTTATTATGAAGTTTCAGGTCGGGGTGAGCCGTTAATACTTATTGGGGGGTTAACGGCCAATTGCCATGAATGGTCACGAATGGATGATGATTTAACCCAAAGATATACGGTCTATAAATTGGATAATCGTGGCGCGGGGCAAACTGGTGGTTCTTTGTTATCCATTGAACAAATGGCCCATGATATTGCCAATTTTATTGAACAATTGGGCTTAGGTCAGGTGAGGGTGGTTGGACACTCTATGGGGGGTGCCATGGTTCAACGATTGTGTCTTTTTTATCCTCATTTGATTAAAGCGGCCGTGATTGCAAGCTCTTTTGCGTGTTTTCCAAAGGCGGCGCAACTTTATATCGAAAGTTCCAGTGAACTTTTAGCAGCCGGATTGGATATGACGTTGGTATTAAGAACCATTTATACGCGTTTGTATGGCAGTGAATTTTTAAGTCATGACGCAAACATTACAGCCGAATTGGCACGAATGCTAGAGGATCCTTTTCCACAAACGCCAGAGGGTTATGCCAGTCAAGTGCAAGCGATTGCAAGATTTGATTCCAGGGAAGATTTAAACCGTATTCAATGTCCTGTATTGATTGTACATGGTTTGGAGGATGTCCTAACGCCAATGTATCTTGCGCATGAATTGCACCAAGGCATTGCTCAGTCAAGCATTGCATTTATTCCTCATTGTGGTCATATGATCCCACAAGAAAAGCCAAAAGAATTGGCGCAATGGATTCTGGATTTTTTTGCTTAAAGATCCATGTTTTCCATGCTTTCAATCCAAAAAATGGCAATGTTTAAGTGCGTTACAAAGCTTTGATTAGAAAAAATATGAAATGTTTTATCCACCACATCGGGGGTTATGTCTTGAGGTGTCGTTATGGTTTTTTTCAGGGTCATGCCATGAGCATGTGTTGTGATGGTGTGTGATTGTTCAAAAGGATTTCGATACAAAACCACCTCAAGTTCTTTCAGTAATGGTTCATTGTTGTGGTTGGTATAATCAGCCATGGCGCCAACCATAAACGTTGATGCCTTTGGTAGGTGTTGCTCTGGATTGGGATAATAAGTTTTTGAATGTTTAAAGATGTTTTGTTGATGAATCGGTGGTTTGGCAATGGCTGTTGCATGAAGTGGTGCAAAATCAAAAAAACCCGCAAAAGCAAAAGGTCTTTGAATGGCTGTATATAGCGCATCATAAATTTCAGTGAGCATCACGCTTGGTTGAATGATTTGGTTCAAGGTTTGGTTGGGTTTTGCCTTCAGAGGAATTAAAAAAATACCGGAAGTTGTAAATTTTTTTCCTGCAATGGTTTGTAAATAGGTTGGGGAATTGATGTTGGTTGAGCAAGTGTAACAATATCCATTCACCAAAACACTCTCGCCCAACGAGAGCATGCCGTTGGGTGAGGCCATTTCAAAGCCAAATTGAAAATCAGAGGCATTAAATTGTTGATGTATGAATGCGTTTGGGATAACGCCTGCAATCACATCACTGACTGTACCAATGTGCCCTGCTTTGATTGGTTTTGGATGTATGGTTTTTAAATCAAGAGAGATCATGATTAATGTCCTGCATTGGGGTCGATGATTTCAAACAGACGATGATTGTCAGCGTAATCAATGGCAACATCAATCAATACGGGTTTTTTTTCTTTTTTTGCCTGATTAAAGATGGTTTGAAATTCGTTGGGATCGTGAAGTTCAAAGCCAACAGCGCCAAAGGCGCGTGCGAAGTCAGGGATGTTCACACGACCCAGTTGCACGCCACTCTGACGATGGTATTTCATCATTTCTTGTTCCAAGACCATATTGTAGGTCCCATCGCGCCAAATAAAATGAATGAACTGTAAACCCTCTCGAACAGCGGTTTCTAATTCCATGGCGCTAAACAAAAATCCACCGTCACCAGAAATAGATACCGTCGAGCGTCCAGGCCTTGCATATTGGCATGCCATGGCCCAAGGCAATGCGACCCCCAGCGTTTGTTGACCATTACTAAACAGCAATTGATGGGGTTTATAACAAAAAAAATAGCGCGCCATCCACATATAAACGCTGCCAACATCGCAGCAAATGGTGGTTTCATCATCAATGGCTTGTTGGAGTTCGTGGATAAAACGTAGGGGATGGATGGGCGTTTGGTTTCTATTTTTGTGGGCGTCGACTTCATCAACCAATGCTTGATGTAAGCGATGGATTTTTTGATGGTCGGTGGTGTGTTGGCGTGGTTTAAGTAGTGGGGATAACGTGTTGATTGTTGCAGAAATATCGCCTAATAACTCACAAACGGGATGATACGTGTAATGAACGTCGCAGGGATGATTATGGATGTGAATGATGGTTTTTTTATTGCCAATATTCCATGTTTCAGGATCATATTCGACCGGATTATATCCGATGGTGATGACAACATCGGCGAGATCCAGCAATTGATCGCCCGGTTGATTTTTGAATAAGCCAACACGGCCTAAAAAATGCTTGAATAACGTTTTATCAAGTACACCTGCCGCTTGAAAGGTGCTGACAACGCTAAAAGGCGCATGGTGTAATAATGCTCGTATGGCTTTGGTGTGTTCAGTGCGGCTTGCTTCTAACCCTAGAAGAATCACGGGTTGCTTGGCTTTATTGATGATGTTTGCCACTTTTTGAAGAAGCTCTAAATTTGCACTGCCGTAAATGGATGGGGGCATTAAATTGATGGGTAAACGGTTGGTTGATTCACTTAATACATCTTGCGGAAGACTGATAAAACATGCCCCATAGGGTGGTGTTGCGGCAATACGAAAAGCGTTTTCAATCAGCTCAGGAATGGTCTCGGCGAGGCGAGCTTCAATACTGTTTTTAGTGGCCGCTTGCATGAGCCTTATGTTGTTGGCACTTTGGTGTGATTGTTTGCCAATCATGGCTCGTGGAACTTGGCCACCAAGGGCAACAATTGGATCACCTTCGGTTGTTGCGGTGATAAGTCCTGTGGTGAGGTTTGCAACACCTGGGCCAGAGGTGACCAAAACAACACCTGGTTTTCCTGTGAGTCGGCCCCAAGCCGCCGCCATAAAAGCGGCATTTTGTTCATGTCGACAAACAATAAGTTTAATAGATGAGTCCAATAATGCATTGAATACCGCATCAATCTTTGCCCCTGGAATACCAAAAATGTATTCAACACCTTGTGTTTCCAAGCATTTTACAAGTAATTGTGCACCATTTTGTTGATTCATGCTGATGTCATCCAAGATGTATTTATTAGTCATTATAGTCCAAATAGTCCAAATTTTGGCAAATTTTTATTTTGTTGGCTATGGTTATAGATATCAGCGTCTTAAACAAGAGGTGCTTTATGGATATAGGACACTTAATGATGCATGGTTTTCCAAAACTTGCTTCGGGCAATATTGCTGATGCGGGTCGTCTTGATGTCAACATTATGGATGTTGGCATTAAGCCCCTGCATTATGGCATGAGGCTTGCAGGACCTGCTTATACCGTACAAACACCCCCAGGGTCTTTTTTTTCCATTCAGGAGTCCGTTGGCCTTGCCCCTTCTGGTTCGGTTTTGGTGGTGGATGCGGGTGGTGATATGACTTCAGGCCATCTAGGTGATTTGATGGCTTTGGCGTGCCAGGTTCGTGGTATTGTGGGGATCGTGATTGATGGCGCTGTTCGTGATGTCCCTGATATTATTGATATGGGTTTTCCAGTATTTGCACGTGGTGGTATGCCTCGGGGGAATGCTTGGCAAAAAGGAAGTCATAGTCAAATCATTCAATGTGGTGGGATTACCATTCATCCTGGTGATATGATTTTTGCTGATGGCAGTGGTGTTTTGGCTTTTCCAAAAGCCAAAGCCCAAGCCATTTATGAGCAAGCGGTCGTGATTGCCACTCGAGAATTGGGTTTTGTGCAACAAATCAATCAAGGAAAAACACTGTTGGAAATTCCCGAATTTTTAAAATTGCATGGAGCTCATCATGGCGAATAAACCAGACACAACCCACACGGATGTGGTTTTGATTGGTGCGGGGATTATGAGCGCGACGTTGGCCGTTATGCTCAAAACGCTTGATGCGTCGTTAAACATTGAGCTTTATGAAGTCTTGGATGGTGCGGCACAAGAAAGCTCTAATGCTTGGAATAATGCTGGTACGGGTCATGCGGCATTTTGTGAGATGAATTATACAGTTGAGACGCCTCAGGGGATGGATGCTTCAAAAGCATTGGAAGTGAATGCCGAATTTGATTTGTCACGGCAATTATGGGCTTATTTGGTTTCAAATGGGGTGATTCACGATCCACAACAATTTATTCATGCAGTGCCTCATTATGGTTTTGTCACGGGCAAAGAAAATATTGATTTTCTTAAAAAACGTTTTGAGGCATTGGTGTCGCATCATGGTTTTAAAGGCATGGTGTATACCGAAGACAAGGAACAAATCATGCAATGGCTGCCGCTTGTGATGGAGGGTCGCGATCCAAAAGAAGCGGTTGCCATAACACGTATGAATGCTGGTACGGATGTTGATTATGGTGCGTTAACGCGACTTTTACTTCATTCAGTGAAGGATGGTGATGGATTTTCAGCACATTTTTTAAATCGAGTGTGTGCCTTAAAGCGTGAAGGAACATTTTGGCGCGTTGGCCTACATGATGAAAAAACCGGTTTAAAACGCGATGTATTGGCACGTTTTGTATTTATTGGTGCAGGAGGCGCGGCACTGTCTTTGTTGCAAAAATCAGGTATCCCCGAGGCTGAAGGCTATGCAGGCTTTCCTGTTGGGGGTGTTTGGTTACGAAGTGATGAGCCACAAATTTGTGCACGACATCATGCGAAAGTATACGGTAAAGCTTCGGTGGGATCTCCCCCTATGTCGGTACCTCATTTGGATTTAAGACGTATTGAGGGGCATCAATCACTTTTGTTTGGCCCATTTGCCAGTTTTTCAACCAAGTTTCTAAAGCATGGCTCGTATCTGGATTTTTTTAGATCGGTTGATTTTCATAATATTTTTCCACTTTTGGCTGTTGGTCGTGATGATATGGATTTAACAGAGTATTTAATTGGTCAGGTATTGGAGTCCAATAAAGCACGTTTGAAAGCCCTAAAAGCTTATTATCCCTTGGCAAAACAAGAGGATTGGCGGGTTGAGATTGCCGGTCAACGGGTTCAGATCATCAAAAAAGATCCCATTCATGGTGGTGTTTTGCAGTTTGGTACGGAATTGGTAAAAAGTGCGGACGGCTCTCTTATTGCCATGCTTGGGGCGTCCCCTGGGGCCTCAACGGCTGTTTCCATCATGATTCGGGTGATTGAGCTTTGTTTTGCAGAAAAGCTCCATAAGCCTTCAGTGCTTGCCATTATGAAAAAAATGATCCCCTCTTATGGCCATTCTTTGATTGATGATGCAAAGTTATGTGAACGCATAAGAAATGAAACGGCTGATGTGTTAAAGATCAATCCTTCCCCGTGATTAAAAATACCTTATGGATTTTGGGATTTCTTTTGAAATCAATATCAATGGTCTCTGGTGTGATGTCTTTAACATCATAATGATTGATGATCTCATGGTCCAATTTAAACGAACGTAGATTGGTAGAAAAATACAGCACCCCCAATGGATTTAATCGTCGCATACAGGCATCAATTAAAGCCTGGTGATCGCGTTGGATGTCGAGCACCCCTTCCATGCGTTTGGAGTTGGAAAAACTTGGTGGATCACAAAAAATAACATCAAAACGGTCTTTAGCGCGTTTAAGCCAATCCACACAATCCTCATGAATGAATTGATGTTTATTGATGTCAATATGATTCAATTGAAAATTTTCTTGGGCCCATTGCAGATAGGTTTTTGATAAATCCACATTGGTGGTCAGTGCGCCATTGAGTGCTGCATGGACACTGGCGGTTGCCGTATAACAAAAACAATTTAAAAGTCGTGTATGGGGGGGGAGTTTTGCCAAGCGAAAACGCATCAAGCGATGATCTAAAAATAAACCCGTATCCAAATAATCATGAACGTTGATTTTAAATTGCGCGCGCCCTTCATCAACCACAAAATATTGTTGTGTGGCGTTTAGTTTTTGATATTGATCTTTTCCTTTTTGTCGCATGCGCTCTTTAAATACCACCTGACTTGGTAATAGCCCCAGAACAAGAGGCGTGGCTTTCAAGACATCCAATCGACGTTGTTCAACCAAATGAGGCGCAATGCTATTGGGTGCATGGTATTCTTGAATGACCACCACGTCATTATAAACATCGATGGCAAAAGCATATTCAGGAAGATCGGCATCGTAAAGGCGATAGCACTGGATGTTGTTTTTTCTTGCCCATTTTTTCAGGTGATCATGATTTTTTTTCAGTCGATTGGCAAACATCGGCGCAACCATCGTGGGTTCGGGATGCGGAAGAATGGCATGTTTTAATTTGTTGGTTTCATCAAGATTAAAGCAATAAAGCTTGCACGCCATCGCACCATTATAAAATGTGTAATTTTTGTTGGAACGAAGACCAATGGCTTTGGCAAGCACGGGATTTGTCGTTAAAATTGCGGCTTGCCAGCCTTGAAATTGGTGGCTTAATGTTGTCCCCAACGCTTGGTATAAAGGCACCAGTGGTGTCACATCCCCCAAACGCTCGCCATAAGGTGGATTGCCAATTAAAAGACCAAAAGTCGCATTGGCTTTGCAATGGCTTACAGATTGATGATGAAATCGTACACAATCTTGGACACCAGCGCGAGCGGCATTGGCTTCGGCTTTTTGAATTAATGTTGCGTCATCGTCACAGCCCTCAAGGGGTATGGTGATGGGTTTGATGGATGCGATGGCATCTTGTTTTAATTGAGCCCATAATGCAGGTTTATGGATGAGCCAGGATTGAAAGGATTGATCATGGCGCAACAAACCAGGCGCTCTGTGGGTTGCCATCATGGCGGCTTCAATCACAAAGGTTCCTGATCCGCAAAAGGGATCAAAAAAACCCGCGTTTTGTGTGGCCAGATTTGGCCAATGGGCACGCATTAAAATAGCAGCTGCTAAATTTTCTTTGATGGGGGCGGTACCTGCTTCTTTTCGATAACCTCGCTCATGCATGCTAAAGCCTGTCATATCCAAGCTTAGGGTTAATGAATCGTTTTTTAAATAAGCATGCACGCGAATGTCGGCATTTTCTCGGGCGATGGAGGGCCTAAGACCATGAATGGCACGAAAATGATCGACAATGCCATCTTTAATCAATTGTGCGCCAAATAAAGTATTTCGAATGTCAGCGCTGCTTCCATGAAATTCAATATGGATCGACTGATGTTCGCTAAAGTACGTTGACCAAGGATATTGACGACATAATTGATAGATTTGGTCTTTATTGACGCAGGATTCTTGGCATAAAATCCATTGAATCCGATTGGCAATTCTGGACCACAAACACAATTGATAAGCTGTTTCAAGCGAAGCTAGGCCATAGACACCTTGGGGGCTAACGTGTGTGATGGAGAGTCCTAAGGCTTGGAGTTCTTGTTCTAAAAGATACTCTAATCCTTTGGGGCAACTGGCAAAGATGGGTTGATTCATGAAATATAAGACCTTAAATAACGAAACAGTGCCCGCCCTGCACCGGTGTTTTTATTGGCGATTTGCTCATCTTTGGCTTTTTTGATGAGTTGGCGTAATTGTTGTACATCGTTGGGCGAGTATTGTGTCACAAATTCGGTGAGCGCGGTATTCCCGTCGTTGATGAGTCGGGTTCGCCACGCTTCACACTCATGAAAATCTACGGATTGGGCTTTGTCTTTGGCATTCAATTGTTCATGAATGGCCAAAATGGCATCAACATCGGCACTGCGCATGAGTTTGCCAATCAATTGCGCTTGACGACGTATGGCACCATGACTTTTAAGACTTTGGGCTTCAATAATGGTTTGTTTTAGTTTTTCAGAAAGTGGATAAGCTTCTAAACGCGTTAAACTTAATTTGCTTAATTCAACGCCCAACGCTTGTAATGCAGCCGCTTCGCGTTTTTGTTGGGATTTACTTTTAAATTCTTCCATTATCTGATTTGGGTTTTTATGGATCATGGCTGATTATTGATCGAATTTTCTTTTGTCGCCACTGATAAATGATGTTTTTAAGACAACAACCTGCATTTTTAGAGATATTTCTTGTGTGGTAAAGGGCAATTGCCGGGTGACACACATTGTGAAAAAGTTATACTCTATGCCTGTAGGATGACATGGACGGTCTGACAGGATGTCAATGCAGGAAGCGACGCACGGAAATGCGCCGCACGGAAGCGGCCCTTTTTATGAAGCAGTTTTAAATGTCAATGTTTTCGGCTTCGAGCGCATTATTTTCAATGAATGCTCGTCTTGGTTCGACTTCATCACCCATCAGGGTGGTAAAAATCTCATCGGCAGCAATCGCATCTTCAATGGTAACTTGCAGCATGCGCCTTGCATTGGGGTCCATCGTGGTTTCCCACAGTTGACTTGGGTTCATTTCTCCAAGACCTTTATAGCGCTGGATAGACTGGCCTCGTTTGGCTTCTTCCATAAGCCATGCCACAACATCTTCAAAACTGTTGACGGCTTGAGTTTTTTCATGGCGCTTGACATAAGCACCTTCTTCAACAAGCTCATGCAGCATGGTGCCAATGCTCATTAAATCTTTATAATCCTTGGATGAGAATAATTCTAAATTTAATAAAAAAGTTGATGGCATACCATGAAGAACTGCTGTGATTTCTGGTAAATGGCAATGGCGCTCCAGATCGTGATGAATGTTGACAACAAAAGATTGGGTTTTGCTGTCGATGGCGTTTAATTTGGTGTTGAGTGATGCAACCCATTGCGTCATGATGGTTTCATTAAAGCAATCTTCTTGGCGAAGTAGGGGCTGTGTGATGAGTTGCTCCACCACCAAGCGAATGTAACGCTTGGATAAGCGCTCCATGATTTTTTCCATTTGTCGAAATTGCTTGACCAGACCATCCAGTGCCAAAGCCGTAATGGCAGGAATATCTTTGCCGGGATGAAACTGGGCGCCATCCAGTGCTGTTTCGGTTAAATAGGCAAACAGTGCATCATCATCTTTAACATATTGTTCTTGTTTGCCTTGCTTGACTTTATAAAGAGGCGGTTGGGCAATATAAATATAACCGCGCTGAATGAGTTCAGGGGTTTGTCGATAAAAAAAGGTGAGCAACAACGTTCGAATATGCGAGCCATCCACATCAGCATCGGTCATGATGATGATTCGATGGTAGCGAACTTTATCCGGATTGTATTCGTCAGGACCAATACCACAGCCAAGGGCTGTGATGAGTGTGGCAACTTCTTGCGAGGCCAACATTTTGTCAAAACGCGCCTTTTCTACATTTAAAATTTTACCTTTTAACGGCAAAATGGCTTGAGATTTTCTGTCACGACCTTGTTTTGCAGAGCCGCCTGCCGAATCTCCTTCGACAATATAAAGCTCCGACAATGCGGGATCTTTTTCCTGGCAATCCGCAAGCTTCCCAGGAAGTCCTGCGATGTCCAGGGCGCCCTTTCGTCGTGTCATATCACGCGCACGTTTGGCGGCTTCCCGCGCACGAGCAGCTTCTATCATTTTGGCCACAATGGCTTTGGCGGCGGCTGGATTTTCCAATAAAAAATCATTGAATTTTTCAGCAACCAAAGATTCCACTGCGGATTTGACTTCGGAGGACACGAGTTTATCTTTAGTTTGGGATGAAAATTTTGGATCCGGTACTTTAACCGATAAAACGGCGGTTAAACCTTCGCGCGCATCATCCCCAATGGTTGCGATTTTGGCTTTTTTGGCAATGCCTTCGGACTCGATGTATTGATTGAGTGTTCGGGTTAATGCACCACGAAATCCAGCCAAATGCGTGCCACCATCGCGCTGTGGAATATTGTTGGTGAAACAAAAAATGGTTTCTTGGTACGAGTCGTTCCATTGCATGGAAAGCTCCACCACAACGTTGTCTTTTTCACCGAGCATGGAGAATACACTGGCGTTTAATGGGTTTTTGTTGCGATTTAAATGGGC
>CAISSD010000195.1 GCA_903887975.1 uncultured Legionellaceae bacterium
AGCAACCAACGTTGACGCAAAATATCTTGACTGCGCTCATCAAGTCGCTCAAACGCCCAATGCAACTGCTCACTTTGCTCGGTTCCATGGCGCTCTTGTTCCAGTAAATAAGACGGGTCGCTATGCTCATCATGCAAAAATCGTGATGGAATGAGTTTATGACTTGATGGCTCATCATCAGAGTCATCCAAATCAAACGAGGCATCCATCGCATTCAAACGCTCTTCCATGACCAAAACATCTTCCCGTGTCACACCCAAATCTTTGGCCACACCATCAACTTCTTCGCGACTCATCCAGCCCAAGCGTTTTTTCATTTGACGCATGTTAAAAAACAATTTTCGTTGTGCTTTGGTGGTTGCCACTTTGACAATACGCCAATTGTGCAACACATATTCATGAATTTCAGCTTTAATCCAGTGCACCGCAAATGAAACCAGACGAACCCCCATTTTGGGATCAAATCGCTTCACCGCTTTCATCAAACCAATATTGCCTTCTTGAATCAAATCCCCAAGCGGTAACCCATATCCCAAATACCCCCGCGCCACACGGACCACAAAACGCAAATGTGCCAAAACCAATTGCTTCGCGCTTTCAACATCGCCTTGTTCTTGAAATTGCGTTGCATACGCATGCTCTTCTTCAGCAGTGAGCATGGGAATTTGATTAACGCCATGAATATAGGCATCAAGACTACCAACAGGAATACTCATGGTGGACTGTTGCAACAAAATACTCATCCTATTCTCCAAACAAACTTGTTCAACGATGGGGATAAATCAATGCCAATTTTCGTTTTACAATCATCCAAGATGATAACAAACTTAGCAGCATAGACCCCATCATTATAGAAAACATCCCAAAGAAATTCAAGCCATACCCAACGTCGCTCTGTTGGTACACTTGAATAAATGATTGAATTTTAGGCATAAAAAAAATAAATAATGCTGTATTAAAACATGTCGATAACAATGCGCCTAAAAAGCCATACCATAAACCCAAATACAGAAAAGGTCTTGAAATATAAGCATCATTTGCACCAATGGCTTTCAACACTTTAATATCTTCCAGGCCCTCATCAACCATCATCCACAGTGCATGACCCACCACAAAAAAAACAGCCAATCCCAAAAGAATCATCAATCCACGCACCACGCTGGTTAAGATGTTCAACGCCGTAAACCATCGCCCCACCCATTCTTTGTCAAAACGCACCTCGTCAATCCCTGCATTTTTTTCAAGCGTCAACAATAAATGGTTGAATTGCTGTTTGTTGTTGACATCAACCGCTGGGGTCACCTCAATCACGGCAGGCAATGGATTTTCAGACGCATACTGACGAAGATGCTCTAAACCCTCTTGTTGTGCCATTTGCGCCAAACCCTCATCGGCTGAAATATACCGAGCCTTGGCCACACCGGGTGTTTGTTGAACACGTTGCAGTAGTTCTTGATGTTGAGCCAAACCATCTTTTGACGAAAGATACAAATCAATATGGCCTATTTGGTTCCAGTCATGACTTATTTTAGCCATATAATCGGTCGCCAACCACAATAGCGTGGGAAATAATAACGCCATACCCAAAACCATGATGGTCAACCACGTTGCCATGGGTTTTTTAAACAATAATCTTCGGCTTTTTTTAAATGCTGCCCGATGAGCATCAAGATGCGTTTGAAATGATTTCAGCACAAATGACCTCCTTTCAACATCAGAATACGATGTTTCATGCCCGCAATCAGGGTTAAATCATGCGTGGCCACCAAAACACCAACACCGGATTCATTCAATTGTTGCAACACATTCATAATGTCTAAAGATGCTGTGGGGTCCAAATTGCCTGTTGGTTCATCCGCCAACAACAACAACGGCTTATGAACCATGGCACGTGCCAAACCCACGCGCTGTTGCTCACCGCCTGATAATTCACAAGGGTTACAGTGCTGTTTTTTCAACAAACCGACCTTGTCCAACGATGCATGAACGCGCTTTTTCACCAAACCACCACGATGGCCTTGAATATGAAGCGGTAAGGCCACATTTGAAAACACCGACTCATCTGCCAATAAATGCGGCGATTGAAACACCACCCCCAATTGTGCACGAAAACTCGGGACTTCACGTTTAGAAAGCTTCGACAACGAAACACCATTCACACAAATATCACCCGAGGTTGGCCGCTCTAATAATGAGGCCAACTTCAGCACGGTGCTTTTTCCAGCGCCCGAGTGACCAGTTAAAAAAGCCATCTCGCCCCGCGCCAAAGAAAAATTGACTTGATTCAGCG
>CAISSD010000196.1 GCA_903887975.1 uncultured Legionellaceae bacterium
AGGCGTGTTGTCACGTTCAAACCAGGATTGAAGCTCAAAAAAAGAACCAATTAACAATGTTTTTTTCGAGTTGGCCATAATCGCATACAAAAATTTGATCATTGGCGTTTTATCACCTAAACTTGTACATAATTAAAATCCAATTTTTGATTTACACGGATATTTTATGTTTGAACGTGATTTGGCGTCAATTCTTTTAAAACAATCAACACAATTTCCTGTGGTGACCGTGCTAGGCCCTAGGCAATCTGGTAAAACTGACATTGAACGATTAAAAGGATAAAATTTGCTTCTAAATTGCTTCATAAGCTATGATGTACCATAAGTCTATTGCATAAGGCACGTGCTTCATGACCGATGAATTGAAAAAAAAGAAGAAACCATCCGTAAAAAAAAACGGCATCAAAGCCAAAGTTAAAGACAAAAGAGCCCAAAAAAACCAAATCAGTTGATATTGAGCAAGAAGCCGGTGCATTGTTTGATGCCATACTTCAAGAAGCCCAAAAAAATATTGATCCCACAGCATTAAATATTGACGATCCCAATGTTCGCATTCCCATGGTCAACCATTTGTGGCGTTTATGGGCTGATTTTGAAATTTATGTGATTAGTCCGACATTAGAAATACTGGATCCGCCTAAGATGATTGATCCCGAACCGCTTATAGAGGGTGGTGGGGATGAGTTTGTTTACTCTATTTGTGATCATGGATATAAACTCAGTACTTCAAAAGCTGAAGATGCTTATCTTTTAGGACAATCGATGTGCAAACTTTTTTACACCATTGAAAAAATGATTCAAATTTTGGTCCAGCGTTTAAAAGACGGCGGTATCGATGATGAAACAGAAGTTCAAGTGGCTTTTTCAGGCCATGAATTAAGTCAAAGAAAAGGCTTTGAGGTGGTGATCAATTTGCCCATGAACATGGTGGTGACAAATTTTGATCCAGGTTCTTGGGGTGAGCAATATTTAGAAACGGTAAAAAATATGTCTGATAAATATGGTTTTCCACCTTCCGCACCCAGGGATATTTATAGGCATAATTTAAGTCATTCGAGCAAAAAATAAATCAAATAATTTTTTTGTTGTCAATCAGCCTCACACCCTCGATGGTGATTGCAATATAGCGTATGCCATCATGTTCCTCTAAATAATTTAATATTAAATCCAATGAGTTAAGCTGATTTTTGATTTCAGAGCAAGGGATGTTCTTTTGAAAAATTTGTGCGAAATGCTCGGCGGTTTGGCGCCCAAGGGGGCTTAGTCTTTGATTGCGGGAGCTGTATGCAAGCCCAGAAGTTTCTCGGACAATCGGGCAAGGAATAAGCGCAACATCCATAAAAAATGCATCAACCATGCCTTGAATCAATTGTAATTGTTGCTGATCTTTCTCACCAAAATAAGCACGTTTGGGCTTAGCGAGTTGTAGCAATTTCATCACAACCGTCAGCATTCCAGTAAAATGTCCGGGTCTATCTACGCCTTCAAGCATCAGGCTTAGTTGTTGTTCTTCAATGCGATAACGATAGTCGTCAGGATACAGGTCGCTTTTTTCAGGAATAAGACAAAAATCAACATTCATGCGTTGTAAAAGGGCAATATCTTCTTCAATGGTTTTAGGATAATGTTTAAAATCATCCGGATTGTTGAACTGGGTTGGGTTGATGAATAAGCTGACCAACGTGAGGTGGTTGTCGTTGAGACTTTTTTGGACTAAGGAAGCATGGGCTTTGTGTAAATTTCCCATGGTTGGGACGAAACCCAAATCGTGTTGTTGGGGTAAGCTTTGACGAAAAAGTCGCCATTCGGAAAGGGTATTAAAAATTTTCATGAAAACCTTTGATTAAGAAAAAGCATGTTCAAGACATGGAAACGCTTGGTTATGAACTTCTGTTGCATAAGTATGAATGGCTTCGGTCAATACTTTTTGACCCTGCAGATATTGTTTGACAAATCGAGGTTTTAGCTCGGTTTGTAAGCCCAACAGATCGTGCCATACCAACACTTGGCCATCGGTTTCTACCCCTGCGCCAATACCAATCACAGGGATGGACAGTGCTTCGGTGATGTTTTTTGCAACGAGACTTGGTATACATTCAAGCACCACAGCAAAACAACCTGCTGCTTCTAATGCATGCGCTTCTTTCATGAGGCGCTCGGCATCATCACTACTTTTTCCTTGCACGCGATAGCCGCCCAGCTGAAGAACAGCTTGAGGTGTTAGTCCAATATGACCCATAATCGGAATACCACTGGTGGTTAAATGATGAATGGTGCGACACGTTTTTTCATCGCCACCTTCTATTTTTATGGCATGAGCACCTGCTTGAATTAATGCGCGAGTATGCTTGATGGTTTCATTGAGTGAACCACGGTGGCAAAGAAAAGGTAAGTCGGTGATGATGGGTTGATGTTGCGCACCGCGTGCCACTGCTTTGGTGTGTAAGAGCATCATGTCCATGGTGGCCATGGTGGTGTGTTCATGACCATGAACAACCATCGCAACCGAGTCGCCCACCAAAATCCAATCAACATCAGTGTTTGAAATTATTTTTGCACTGGGATAATCGTAGCAGGTGATCATGCATATTTTTTTTTGATGCTTGGGTGTTTTTTTAAAATCGGGTACCTGTCTCATGGATCAAGTCCTGTTTCAATTAAAAAGATCGCGATGATATCATGATAAATAACGATTTGTCAGTTTTTTTAGAGGGATACCCCAGTAATCATGTGCATTAGCCATTTTAAAACCAAGTCGTGTATAGATATGCATGGCGTGATGATTGTTGGTTTCAACATTCAGTAAAACCTTGGGGACTTTTTCGAGCTGAATATAACGCAATATATTTTGAATAAAGGCGCTGCCAAATCCTTGACCTTGACGCTCTGGGGTGATTGCAATATCGGATAAGCGCGCACCGTCTGTCAGCCATTGAAGATGTGCTTTACCGATAAGTTTTTGCTGATGATAGGCCACCAACACACGATATTCTTTGGAACATAAAAGCTCATGTAAACGTGCTTTTGTCAGTTGAATATCGCTATGAAAACAGGCATGATCCATGTTTGCCAAAAGGGGTAATTGTTCTTTTGATGCAAAACCAATCTTAATGCTAAGGTTTATGGGGATCATCGTGGATAAAGAATGCTGCATTTGATATTCGGTATTTCTAAGATTGAATCCCGCGTGTAGAAGCCATTCATCATGAAGTCCCTGGGGGGAGGAAAAAATGATTTCGTGGACTTGGCGCATGTGCAATACAGGCATGATTTCTTGCAGCAAGCGTGTGGCGATTTTTTGTCGTCGATGAGACGGATCAACGCATAACAGCAGTTCACAAGAAAATTCATAAAAGAAAAAAACACTGATAAAGCCCACTAAATGCTGTTTTTCGTACGCCAAAACACTTAACGATTGAGGTCTATATTCTTTGAGCAAATCGAAATAATCAGCAATGTGGTTTTCATCGACGTGTTTGGCGTTTTGATAAAGTTGTCGTAGTGCTGTGATTTGCTTTGCGGTGAGTTGATGGGTGCTGATGAACGAAATGGTGGATGGGCTCATAAATCATAACTGGATGAAAATCTTGAAGATGATAACCCTATTTTTTTGCGTAAACAATTGATTTTTTTAAATGAGCTATACTTCAAATGCAAGGTATAATCGGAGATCAATATGTATTTCAGAAAAACAGAAAAATCTGAAGATGAAGCCTATAATTTGATGGATATGGGCCAGGATGATGAAAATTTACCCCATCGAAAACGCGTGAAGCGTCTTTTGGAAGATCGTTTGGATAAGAGGCGTTTAAAAATGGAGTTGGATGAGTTTGATGGTGAATTGGATGAAGATTTTGATTGGGATCAATTAGGGCGTTGATGAAGGCGTGCTGCCATCAAGGTATTGTGTAACAACATGGCAATCGTCATGGGGCCAACACCACCAGGAACA
>CAISSD010000197.1 GCA_903887975.1 uncultured Legionellaceae bacterium
AGGGCGAACGGATTAAGGAAAAATGGCTAAAGTCGAGGTGAACGAATTTATACTTTTCGGTTTTCTCAAAAATATCGTGCCATAGCTCTAAGGCAAGATGATTTTTTAAGATTGTTGTCACTACATGTTGATCATGACAGTGCCGACAAATAATGAATTACAAACCCAAAGCCTCATAAAACGCATCTTCCAACATCACCGCCACCCCCAGATCATGAGCCACCTTGAGCTTTGAGCCCGCATCTTCCCCCGCCACCACAAAATCTGTTTTTTTCGACACACTCCCACTCACTTTCGCACCAAGGCTTAATAATTTAGCCTTGGCCTCATCACGTGACATTCTGCGTAACGATCCGGTTAGCACCACCGTTTTTCCAAAAAATATGCTCGCCTCATTCACCACCAGCACGGGTGGTTTGTCATAATGCACCCCTAGTTTTTGCAACTGTTGAAGGACTTCTTGATTATGTGTCTCACTAAAAAAATGCACCACATAATCCGAAGCCACAGGTCCTATGTCTTGTCGTTGCATTAAATCATCCCGAGTGGCCTTTGACAGTGCTTCCAAACTTTGAAAATGTGTGGCCAAAACCCTAGCACCTGATGCGCCTATTTCCCGAATCCCCAAAGCATAAATCAACCGATGAAGCTCAGTTGATTTACTTTTTTCAATGGCTTCAATCAAATTATTCGCCGACTTTTCACCCATTCGAGGTAAACCAGCCAGTTGATTTGGCGTTAACACATACAAATCTGCTATGGTTTTGATGAGATTAAAATCCACCAATTGCGCCACCAACGTTTGCCCAAGCCCCTCAATGGCCATGGCATCGCGCGAGGCATAATGCCAAATACTGCGTTTTAATTGCGCCTTACAAAATAAACCACCCATACAACGAACCGTCACCGAACCGGGTTCTCGCACCACTTGAGCATGGCAAACAGGGCAATGCGTTGGTATTTGAACAGGAGTTACACTTGTTGCGCGTTGCTCTAAAACCACCGAAACCACTTCAGGAATAACATCCCCGGCTCGTCGTATCACCACCACATCACCAACATGAATGTCTTTGCGCGCCATTTCATCAAGGTTATGAAGTGTGGCATTACTCACAACAACACCCGCCACCGCAACAGGTGTCAGTCGTGCAACCGGTGTTAAGGCACCCGTTCGCCCAACCTGAAAATCCACCGCCAAAATACGACTTAAAACTTCCATGGCGGGAAATTTATGCGCACACGCAAAACGTGGTGCTCTTGAAACATAACCCAATAATTCCTGCTGCTTGATGTCATCCAGTTTATAGACCACGCCATCCATCTCATAGGGCAACTGCATCCGTCTTTTGAGCATGTCATGATAATAATCCAAACAGCCTTGCAAACCGCAAACTTTTTTGGATTCGAAAGATACCCTAAAGCCCTGGGCGCGCAACCATGCCAATTGCTCAAAATGGCTTTGAGGCAACTTGAAATCCTCGCAAATACCCACCCCGTAAAAATAAATCGAGAGCTTTCTTTTGGCGGTGATGGCAGAGTCCAATTGACGAAGGCTCCCAGCCGCTGCATTTCGTGGGTTAGCAAAGGTTTTTTGTCCCTGTGCTCTTGCCTCATTGTTTAACGCTTCAAAATCGTCTTTGGTAATAAAAACCTCACCGCGAACTTCCAGCAACGAAGGACGAGCGTCGCCTATGAGTCGCAATGGAACGGCTGCAATGGTTTTAATGTTGTTGGTAATGTCTTCACCCACCAAACCATCACCACGAGTGGCCGCATACACCAATAAACCATGTTCATACGTTAAATTCACCGCCAAACCATCCAGTTTGGGTTCACAGGTCAATACGATTTTCTGTTGCTGTATTTGAATTTTATCCACAATACGCGTGATGAATGCTTGCAACTCCTCCTCTGAAAAAACATTGGACAACGACAACATGGGTTGATGATGAACGCGTGTTGCTAAAGAAGACGCAGGTCGAAAACCAACCCGTTGCGTTGGCGAGTCAGCGGTTATCAAATCAGGATGCGCCATCTCCAATGCTTGCAACTGTTTAAAACATTCGTCATAGGTCACATCAGGAATTTTAGGATCATCCAGTACATAATAGGCATAATCATACTGACGAATACGTTGTTTTAATGTATTGATTTGATTCATTATTTCATCGATCATCATGCACCGAATGTTAACTTATTGATGTGCCATCAAGTGTAAGCTTTTGATTTTTAAGCAGCAAGCATGACATCAAAAATAATTGTTTAAAAAAATTTCACGATGCGTTATAATTATTGGATAAAAATGTATTTTAATCAACTATGGTTATTCTATGTATCGAATTGACAGTGGTTTTTTTCGTCCTCATACGCCTTTAAGTACTTTAAGCATTCTTGGTTTAAGTAATGTACCCACCACGCCTAATGGCGATTGTGCTTTTGAAGCCATTAAAATTCATTACGATGAATACACTATTGCTCATCTGAGATGCATCACAGCCGACTATCTATCAGACTATTCAAACGAATTTTTACCATTTTTTGTATCCGATCCCGATCTTGATGCGAGAGACGAACAACAATACGAAAATTGGGTTTATTCGGTTCGAAATCTTCAGGAACAAGAAAACGACGAACATTGGGCCGATCACC
>CAISSD010000198.1 GCA_903887975.1 uncultured Legionellaceae bacterium
ATGGCAAAAGCATCAATCAAAAGAGGCAGTTGTTTCATGGGACATAATCGTCCAGCATAAACAATTTGAAAAGTCTCAGAATTGTGTGTTTTAGCGCGTAATCCTTGAGGTGCTGGTTTAATTAAAACGGGAATGATGGTTGATGATCCTTGGTATCCAAAATCAGAGTTTAGCGTGTCACATGCTTTTTTAGAGACAGAAATAATGTGATGAATTTGATGCATATAGGGTTTGATGGGTTGCCAAAAAGCATCCTCCAAAACGGGCATGCCTACTTCCATATAAATAATGCGTACATTTTGCTGAACCGCAGCCGGTATCAAGATCCCACAACTTGGATTAAAGAGTTGCAATACTTTTGCACCGAGTATTTTTAAAACCAGCGCATTGATTTTTGGTGAAGGGCGGAGCAATGGGATGTGCGTCACACCATGTTGTCGAAGGTATTGAATGCAACGATTGTCTGGCACGATTGGGCCAAGCGTTAGTGCAACCAGAGCATGATTTCGCTGTTTCAAGCCGGTTGTGATGAGTTGATATTGTAATTCATTTCCGCCCACGGATTCGATGTTCGCAAAACAACATAAAATTGATGGTTTTTGGAACAAGCGAATCATTAAAAGACGCGGAAGCAGCAGCAGAGCATAAAGCAGCGTTTTCAGATTTGATAAAGACATTTTTTCTTCAAACATCAAGATTTTCAGGTAGAATGATTCTATTACACTTTTTTGATGATTGCATGCACATTAAACAACTTAAAATTGCCGGGTTTAAATCCTTTGTCGAACCAACCGTTTTGGCTTTGCCAAGCCGCTTGGTCGCGGTCGTTGGTCCCAATGGTTGTGGTAAATCCAATCTTGTTGATGCAGTGCGTTGGGTTTTGGGGGAAAGTTCGGCTAAAAATTTACGTGGCATGCGCATGACGGATGTTATTTTCAATGGTTCGTCGCGGCGAAAATCTGTGGGACAAGCCAGTGTGGAGTTAATCTTGGACAACCAGCAAGGACGCTTAACGGGTCCTTATGCTGCGTATCAAGAATTGTCATTAAAACGCGTGATGACCCGTGATGGCGAGTCGACTTATTACTTGAATGGCACGCGTTGTCGGCGTCGTGATGTGGTGGATGTTTTTTTAGGAACAGGCAGTGGCCGTGGTGGTTATTCCATTATATCTCAAGGCGATGTTGGTCGATTGATTGATGCCCGACCTGAGGAGTTGCGGGTTTATTTTGAAGAAGCGGCTGGTATTTCTAAATACAAAGATCGGCGGCAGGAAAGTTTGACGCGAATGGCAAGCACCACAGAAAATCTAGCGCGCGTTGCTTTGATTCGCGATGAATTGTCACAAAATTTGATACAACTTGAAAGCCAAGCCGAAGCAGCGTTGCATTATCAAGCCTGCAAACATCAAGAGCGTCGATTAAAAGCCGAAATTTTGGCATTAAAATGGCGTTATTGGCATCAGAAGAGCGTTGAGGCACAACACCAAGTCGACATCATGGCCATTCAACAGGAGCAAGATGATGCAATCGTCATACAGTGGCATCAAGATAAGACGCAACTTGAAGCCCAGTTGACGGACAAAGAGCAAGCGGCTCGCGTTTTGCAATCACAACATCATGAACGCATTGCTGAAAAAATACGAATACAGGCAAGCATCGAACATGAAGCGCTAGAATC